>JAQICO010000074.1 GCA_027858495.1 Spirochaetaceae bacterium | reverse complement strand
ACACTACTGGGTAAGTCAATCTGAAGTAGAGAAATTGCTTAAAAAAGGAACAGTGATGAAAGGATATAACTTCGAAATTAATGATGAGGAAAATTCTGAAAGTATTACCTTTATAGAACGAGAACTAGACAAATATAATAACGAATTTGCACAACCTTATTTTCATGAAAAATTAAATGTGCTTATGAAAGATGAAGAAAAGATAATTGGAGGACTTATTGGTGGAACTTATTGGGGATGGCTATATATTGATAGATTTTGGGTTAATAAGGATTTTAGAAAACTAGGATTTGGTTCAAAACTACTTAAAATGGCTGAGAATGAGGCAATAAATCGAGGCTGTACTAATGCTCATCTTGATACTCATGATTTTCAAGCAGTTGAGTTTTATAAAAAAAATGGTTATGAAATTGTGAGTAAGTTAGAGAATTTACCTAAAGGATTTAACAAATACTTAATGAAGAAAACATTACAATAGGTAGAAGCTTTTGGCCGTTCGACATCCCTGTCTCACTCAATTTACTGAACCCGGCGCTTACAGCCGATAACAAATAGCTGTCTTAGCGTAGCTCACAGCCCAAAAGGTCTCCCTCCAATACCCAGAGACCATAAACTAACATGATGTTACCGCTCCTCAGGAGCTATGCAAGACGTTGTAGTGCCTTATATGGGGTCGAGCAGATATTTTGCTCCGCAAAAATCAGAGTTGGACGAAACCACAGAAGCTCGATTATAAGGAAAATCAAAGCCCTTTTATTTCTTACGAACAAGAAAAATCTGCTGCGACAGCTTAGAGACCATTATCATGATAGTGTATCCTCATGGCGTAGTTTAGAGTGGTGCAATATAGCTAATTCCATATTATACTAGCTTTTAAGTAATTACCTGTACCGGTTTTTATGGGATCTGCTCTGTTTGACATGCATGGTGTCCAATTCTCCTATGAAGATATTATTCCATTTACGAGTTCCGATTGCCCAGAATGATCCATAGCATCTGCATGAGTATAATTATCCTGAATTGTATTTGAAGCCCACCCAAGAGTTTCTTTTATCTTTTCCCTAGAATATCCAAGATCCTGGAGATGAGTGTTAAGACTGTGCCTTAAGCAATGCGGAACAATGTTCCTCTCCCCTATTTCGATTTTAGCTTTTTTAATTGCTGAATAGAAATGTTTATCCCACCAATCATCTCTAAAGTGATCACCAATTATTCCACGTGTAGATTTTTTTTGATAGCAAAAAACAAAAACAGGACTGCCAAAGCAGTCCTGCGGTTTTTACCCCCAACCAACGGAAGGGAGTTATACATAAATTAGAGACAAATTAATTAATGTCCACGTCGGCGGAATAGTCTACACCTTCCACCTCAAATCCGTGAAGCTCCATATAATCCTTATGAAATCCTGCAAGATCAGTAAGTTCCTTCAAGTTTGAAGTTTCTATTTGTTCCCAATATTTCATGATTTCATCCTGAACTGCCTGATCCATTTCCCAGTCATCCATTCTAACTAAATCAGCATCATCTCGTTCAGCCATTCCGGTTTTGTAAACCTTATGGGCAAGCATACGGTACATCTGTTCCATACAGCCCTCATGGGTACCCTTCTCTTTCATAATCTTAAAAAGTAGGGTGATATATAGAGGAACCACGGGAATTACTGAGCTTGAACGGGTAACCAGAGCCTTGTTCACAGCAACAAAGGACTCACCGCCAAGGGCAGATTTAAGCTTTTTTTCCAGTTCGTCTGAGGTCTTTTTTAAATGTTTTTTAGCCTGACCGATTGTACCGTCCCAATAAATGTTATGGGTGATATGTGGACCGTGATAGGAATAGGCTGTAGTTTTTACACCTTCAGCCAGTACACCTGCCTCTAACATGGCATCGATCCATATTTTCCAATCTTCTCCACCCATAACCTTAATGGTAGGTTCTATTTCTGCTTCTTCACAAGCAGGGATTTCCGCTGCAACAACCTCTTCTCTAACCACATTGATGGTTTTTCCCTTAAAGGCATTTCCAATGGGCTTTATAACGGATTTATACATTTCTCCGGTATCGGGATCTACCCTTACAGGAGATGCCAGACTGTAAACAACTAAATCTACCTGGCCGCCTTCAAAGAGTTCTTTGATTTTTGCGATAACCACTTTACGAGTTTCATGGGAAAAGGCATCTGCATTGATGCTTTCAGCCTTAAGGCCAAGAGCCTGGGCTTCTTTATCAAACATACGGTTGTTATAGAATCCTGGAGAAGCTGCTCTCTTGGCAGGCTCCTTTTCAAAGGAGACACAAAGGGTATCAGCACCACCAGCAAAGGCGGCGGTAATTCGAGTGGAGAGCCCATAACCAGTAGATCCACCTAGAACTAATACACGTTTGGGCATATCAATTTTAGGTTGATTTTTAGTCCATTCAATCTGTCTTTTTGTTACGGCTTCCAAACCAACGGGATGGGCAGTGATACATATACTATTTATTATTTTAGGTTCAATAACCATCAGGCATTTCCTTTTACACACATCCAAGAGGCTTCACAGGCCATTTCATCTCCCACAAAAGCCTTACCCTTCTGTTTGATCATTCGGCCGGCCACTCTCTCGTTAACCACTTCAAATCTTACTTCATCACCGGGAACAACCTGACGACGGAATTTAGCCTTCTCAACAGTGGCAAGGAAAAAGAGTCCTTCACCCATAATACCGCTTTTTTTAATTCCCGCTCCGCCGCATTGTGCCAATGCTTCCACCAGCAGAACTCCCGGAACTACTGGATGACCAGGAAAATGTCCCTTAAAAAAGAAATCCTCTTCGGTATATTTTCTATATCCGATAATTTCTTTTTCATCGGCCTTTTCTATGCGATCTACAAAAAGAAAGGGATCTCTATGGGGCAGCAAATCGTGCATTTCGTTGTGCATTAAATTCTCCTAAGCTTGATACTTCTTAAATATAATAGCGCCGTTATGACCGCCGAAACCCAAGGATTCAGACAATGCGGCTCTTACGGTACCAGCTTCACCCTTATTGGGCAGATAATTAAGATCACAGGTTTCGTCAGCTTCGTCAAGATTCATGGTACCAGGCATAAAATCTTCCTTAACAGCTAATATAGAAAAGATACCCTCGATGCCGCCAGTAGCTCCCAGCATATGGGCCGTCATGGCCTTGGTACTGGAGATTTTTACCGTTTTAGCATAATCTCCAAAGGCCAATTTAATCGCCTTGGTTTCCACGGGATCGTTCACCGGTGTGGAGGTTCCATGAGCATTGATATAATCGATATCTTCGGGTTTCATACCTGCATCGGCCAAGGCGTTTTTCATTGCCTTAGCAGCACCCTTACCCTCTGGGTCTGGAGCTGTAAGATGGTCCGCATCACAGGTGATACCGTATCCGGCAACCTCGGCGTATATGGTTGCCCCACGTTTTTGGGCGTGTTCTAACTCTTCAAAAATTAAGATTCCCGCACCCTCTCCCATGACAAATCCATCTCGATCTTTGTCGAAAGGGCGGCTACAGGTGTTTGGATCAGGATTGGTGGACAGTGCATGAAGTTTAATAAAACCACCGATACCAAAGGGGGTAATGGTTGCTTCTGTTCCGCCGGTAACCACGATATCACACAGGCCACTACGGATACTGAAAAGGGCATAACCCATTGCATCGGTTCCAGAAGCACAGGCGGTTGTAACAGTGAAGCTAGGACCATGTAAACCATGCTTAATAGATACATTGGCGGGAGCCTCATTGCTTATCAAATGGGGAATAGACATGGGAGAGATCCCTCTAAGGCCCTTCTCTGCAAGATTACGAATATTGATTTCTGTGACATCTAATCCACCGATTCCATTTCCTAAAATCACACCGGTTCGATCTTTATCATATTCCGCCACATCCAGACCAGCGTCTTTCATGGCTTCAATGGAAGCAGCAACGGCAAACTGGGTAAAACGAGCCATCTTCCTAGCTTCTTTCTTATCCATATAATCTGAAGCTTTAAAATCCTTCACTTCCCCTGCATTTTTCACGGGGAATTCTTCGGTATCAAACTGAGTTATGGGCCCTATACCAATGGTTCCTTTTTTTGCGGCTTCCCAGGTATCTTTGACATTATGGGCAAGGGGGTTGATGGTCCCCATGCCGGTTACAACTACTCTTCTGCTCATGGCTGAATCTCCTTCCTCTATTTTCCTTACATTACCATTCCGCCGTCAACAGTCAAAACTTGACCAGTGATATAGCGGCTTGAATCGGTGGATAAAAATAATACTGCTTCTGCGACCTCCTCGGCTTGTCCCATTTTCCCCATGGGAATCTGGGTGAGGATTTGTTCTTTTATTTTATCTGAAAGCTCGTCGGTCATATCGGTTTCGATAAAACCCGGAGCAATGGCATTAACTCTGACGCCACGGGCGGCACATTCCTTGGCAAGACTCTTGGTAAAACCAATTAATCCAGCCTTGCTAGCTGCATAGTTCACCTGACCGGCATTACCGGTAAGTCCAACTACCGAGGCCATGTTGATGATAGAACCGGAGCGTTGACGAATCATAAAACGGGCAGCTTCACGAGCTACATAAAAAGCACCGGTAAGATTTACATCGATCACCTGCTGCCACTGCTCAACCTTCATCCGGAAAGACAGTGTATCACGGGTTATACCTGCGTTATTAATCACGACATCCAATCCCTCTTTGGTAATTTCTTCTATAAGAGAGACAATGCCTGCTTCATCGGTTACATTTCCCTGATGCCACACCACCTGTCCGCCAGCATTGGCAGCCACTTCGTCCATCTCCGATTGATGGGGAGAAGGAGATGTACTTAGATAATGAACCTTGGCACCTTCCTTTAAGCAGGAAATAACTATTGCTTTTCCAATCCCCCGGGATCCTCCGGTTACAAAGACTATTTTATCCTTCAATCTCATATTATTTCTCCTCATCTTACCAGATTATATAGTTTCCAGCATAGGTTAAGCCAGCGCCAAACCCAACTGTTAAAATACGTTGTCCTCTTTTCAGCTTTCCTTCCCGCTCCATTTGCGTCAAGGCCAAGGGAATGGAAGCAGCGGAAGTATTTGCATATTCCTCCAGGTTCATAAAAAACTTCTCCTGGGGAAAATTCAACCTTTTTGCTGCAGCTGAAATAATACGTGCATTGGCCTGGTGGGGAACCACCCAATCCACATCATCTATGGATAATCTATTGCGCTCCATCAATTCCTTTAAAATGGACACATTAACGCGAACCGCAAAGTTGTATACAGCCCTTCCATCCATGGTTAAATAGAGATCTGCTTTATCCTCAATTTCACCATGAAAGGGATTTCGGGTTCCTCCAGCCTTTTGATAAAGAGCAAGAGCTCCTTGTCCTTCAGCTCTAAGAATACTATCCTGGAGACCCGATTCATCGCCAGAGGGGCTCAGAAGAACAGCACCAGCCGCATCCCCAAAGAGAA
This sequence comes from Spirochaetaceae bacterium, assembly GCA_027858495.1. Classification (GTDB taxonomy): domain Bacteria; phylum Spirochaetota; class Spirochaetia; order DSM-2461; family DSM-2461; genus JAQICO01. The sequence goes on along the minus strand of JAQICO010000074.1, from coordinate 10,751 downwards.
CACAGGTACTGCGGTCCTCCCAGTTTAAGACACTACTCATTTTTTCTGCACCTATGACAAGGATTTTTTTATATTGCCCTGTCATCATTAAACCCCGGGCAATCTCCATCCCATATACAAAACCAGAACAAGCCGCTTTAATATCAAAGGCTGCGGCATTTTTTGCTCCGATAAGATCCTGAACGATACAAGAACTGGAGGGAGTTGAACTATAATCTGGAGTAATGGTAGAAAGAATGATCATATCCACATCCAGTGGATCGGTATCGCTTTTAGCCAATACCTTTTTAGCTGCTTCAGCAGCCATATAACTTAATGTTTCTTCTTCGGACGCTATGTGCCGAGCTCCAATACCTGTGTGAGATCGAATCCACTCATCACTGGTGTCTACTTTCTTTGCAAGGTCTTGGTTGCTCACCCTGTTTTTTGGAATATAGGCATCGACTGCCTCAACCTTTATCTTCATGGATTGCTCCTAAAATGCATAACATAATTAGGCCATTATTTACAAATTCAGCAAAATTGTCAATAACCGCTTTCATCTATTCTTTCAAAGCCCTATAAAGAATTTTTAAAATATGAAATTTGCAGAATTATCAATTGGGAAAGGCAACGATAAAGTCTGAACCTAACCCAGGGGAGGATTTAATAGAAACATAGCCTTTTTGTTTTTGTGCTATGTGTTTCACAATGGCCAACCCGAGACCGGTTCCCCCAACATCACGACTGCGGGCTTTGTCCACCCGGTAGAACCTTTCAAATAATCGAGCCTGCTGTTCAACGGAGATTCCCGGGCCCTGATCTTTTATATGGAATTCCAGATAGTGTCCTCTTTGGATAGTGGAGATATAGATATTACCCCCATCAGGACCATATTTTATGGCATTGTCCAACAAATTACTTAAAGCCTGCTCTGTCAGGTTTGGATGTAGTGTTATTTCTTTTACATTACATAAATCATAGTGGAATTTAACCCCTGATTGTTGGGCCCGAAGCTGGCAAAATAAAACAGCCCGGTTTATCAATTTTTCCACAGAGCTTTTTTCTAGTTTTAAATAACTGCCTTCTTCTTCCAAGGATGAAAGGATAAGTAGGTCCTCAATAATAGAGGCAAGCCGTTTACCCTGTTTCTGGATAATGATGATAAAGTCATCTATTTGATCTTCGGAAAGTTTATCTCTCATAGCCAGGGTATCAGCATAGCCAAGAATAGATGTTACCGGAGTACGCAGTTCGTGGGAGACATTGCCCACAAAGTCTTTACGCATCAATTCCATCTGCTTAATTTCCGTTACATCGTTCATCACCATGAGCAATGATTGGCTTTCTTCTTCTCCGTCTTTATGAAGCAGACTCACCTTAACCTGTAAATAACGGCCTTCTCCCTTCCAATATATTAGTTTCTGTTTGGTCTTTCTTTTTTTTAGCACCTTCTCCGCCAGACCGCAGAGTTCTTTACTTCTGAATATTTGAATTAGATTGCGTCCCTTACATTGGCCAAGTTTTCGGTCGGCCATATCCAAAGCTGCTTTATTGGCTTCCAAAATGGTTAAATTACGGTTCAAGTTAAGTACTGGCTCGCTCATCTGGTTTAACATGGCCTGGGATTTTTCTTTTTCCGCAGTGATCTGCTGTATTTTATCCTGGAGCTGTTTCCCCATGGCATTTACAGCAAAACTTAAATCATGGGCCTCTTTAAATCCTGTAAGATATAGACTTCTGGAAAAATCTCCCGATGCATAATCCTCTGCGGTGATTTTTAATGAATTGAGCATTTTACTGATGGTCTGAGCATGGGAATAACTAATTAAAATACTGAGACCCAATATTAATAAAGTGAGAAAGGATACCCATATATAGCTTTTTAATGCCCGTTGCTGAATATTACTAACCGCCATGGAAATGCGTAAAACCATACCGCTGGATTGGTTAAAAACGGCGCTGTATATGTATGTTTCTTTTAAAGTATCACTGTATCTTCGGGAAAATCCTTTGCCGTACTGACGAGCCAGTAATACTTCTTTTCTATTATTATGGTTATCCAGGGTTTCTGCATCGGCATGGGAATCGGCTAAAACATAACCCTCTTTATCTATCAGAGTTATACGTAAATTTTTTGCCGATGCTGCGCTATCCACAAAAAACTGCGCTTCTTGGCTATTTTCAAACCCCATGGGAGGGATAAAATAATTCATCACCAATAAATATTCTTCTAAACGTTGGGCTGTATCACCATTGCTAAAGCGAGTGATGGTCCAGGTACTGAAAAAACCCACAGAAAACAATGAAAAGAAAAAGATAACCAGCAGTCCCGTAAAATATTTATTAAAAAAACTTTTTTTATTCAAATTGTATTATTCTCCGGAGAACCGATAACCCACACCACGAACGGTCTCAATATAAGGCCCATGATCTCCCAATTTTTTTCGTAATCCCACAATCTGTACGTCGATGGACCGGGCTGTTACTGGATAATCTTCCCCCTTAATAGCATCGATTATCTGATTTCTGGAAAAGACCCATCCCCTATTCTCTGCTAAAAACTGAAGTATAGTAAATTCTGTGGCAGAAAGTTCAATTCTTTTATTCCCTATTCTCACCTCATGCCTGGGTATATCGATGGTAATATCCCGAGCCTGGATGATCTTACCGGTTGGACTTTTTTTCTTCAAGTCTCCCCGCCTGCGCAGTATGGCTTTAACTCTGGCGACCAGCACCTGAGGACTAAAGGGCTTGGTGATATAGTCATCAGCCCCAAGCTCCAGTCCTTTTATCATGTTTTCATCCTCCGAACGGGCGGTGAGCATGATAATGGGACATTGGGCAATCTCTGGATGTTTTCGAATCTGCCGGCAAACCTCAAAGCCGTCCATTCCGGGAAGCATCAAATCTAAAAGAATAAGGTCCGGTTTATGCCCCAGGGCTAAATCCAACCCTTCCTGACCGTCGGCTGATTTTAAAACTTCATACCCGCATAGATCCAGGTTAAAGGCTATCAACTCTCGAATATCAGCCTCATCCTCAATGATCAATAGGGTTTCTCTTTCACCTGAATCCATGGGGATTTCCTCTCTTTACAAATTTTCGTGGGTGCCTTCTTTACTAAAAATCACCCATTCGCATATATTGGTCACATGATCTCCAAAACGCTCTAAGAACCGGCTGATAAATAGCAGTTCAACCCCCTGCTCGATCTTCTCATTTTCCTTTTGGATTTTCTCCAAAAGTTTATATTCCACCTTGTCATAAATATCATCGATTTCCTGATCTCTGGCAGAAACTTCCCTTGCCAGATCTACATCACCTTCCACGAAGGCATTAAGAGAATCCACCAGCATATGCCGGCCCAATTCTTCCATTTTAGGGAAATTTACCAAGGTAGATTTGATATATTTGTCCGTACCAATATTTATGGTTCTTTTGCAAATATGCACCGCATGATCGCCCATACGTTCCAGCTGGGAAATAATCTTTATCCCTGCTAAAATATGACGAAGATCCGAAGCAACCGGTTGTTCCTTGGCCAGGATTAACACGGACTGATCACACAGGTCATTTTCCATCTGGTTAATATTTTTATCCTGGGCGATAACCTTCTCCGCCAGATTAAAATCCTTATTTTTAAAGGCAATCAAGGCATTCTCAATTGCCTCTTCTACCAATAAGCCCATTTTAAGAATATTCTTATTTAAATTGGCTATATCTTCTTCAAAATGTTGTCGTAAACTCAATGGTTTCTCCTTTTAATATACCTAAATATACCTAACTATAATACACCATCTATTTTAATTTGTGGTAATACCCTTATCTATCCAAACTTTCCGGAGATATAATCCTCTGTCTTACTGCTTTGTGGATTAAAAAAGATCTGATCGGTGGAACCAATTTCTTCAATATAACCATTGAGAAAGAAACAGGTTTTATCGGAAATACGTCCAGCCTGCTGCATATTGTGAGTAACAATTACTATGGTATAATTTAATTTCAGCTGGTCGATTAGATCTTCAATCTTGGAAGTAGACATGGGGTCCAGGGCACTGGTGGGTTCATCCATCAATACTACCTCCGGTTCCACGGCCAAGGTTCTGGCGATACAGAGACGCTGTTGCTGCCCTCCCGAAAGGCCGGTGGCCGGTTTATCCAAGCGGTCCTTCACCTCGTCCCAAAGAGCGGCTCCTCTCAGGCTTTTTTCCACTAGAATATCCAATTCAGTACGGTTGGATTTCCCATGGATTTTAGGGCCGTAGGCCACATTTTCATAGACCGACATAGGGAAGGGATTGGGTTTCTGAAAAACCATACCAACCCGCTTTCGAAGCTCAATCACATCACTTTCAGAATCATAGATATCCTCTCCATGATAAAGCACCTCACCGGTGATCTTCACTGAATCTATCAGATCATTCATTCGGTTTAGGGTTCTGATAAAGGTGGATTTTCCGCAGCCCGAAGGCCCGATTAATGCGGTAACTTGATTTTCTTCAATATCCAACGATACTGAATGCAGGGCTTGAAAATCCCCATAAAATAAATCTAAATCTTTAACAACAATATTGGTCGACATTATTTCTCCTTGGGTTATCATGAATAAACGCTTTGTTTTCTTATCAATTTTTTTGTCAATAAATTGGTGATTAGAACCATAAAAATCAGTACCGTAGCTGTGGCGAAGGCACGATCGAAGGATACGGCCTCACTGAAAAGAAGGTAGAGATGCAGCGACAATACTCTCGCGGGTGACGACAGATTTCGAACCAGATCGTAGCCCGACCCCAGGGTATATAGCAGTATTGCTGTTTCTCCCACAACCCGGCCTACGGCCAATATAATTCCAGTGAGTATTCCCGGTGAGGCCGCAGGGATAACCACACGCATAATGGTTTGAAACCTGGTGGCGCCCATGGCCAAACTGCCCTCTCTAAGATTTTTTGGCACCGCTTTTAATGCCTCTTCACTGGTTCTCACCAGAGTAGGTAAAATCATTAGGGTAACCGTTAAGGTACTGGATAAAAATCCAATACCCAATCCAAGTATTTTTACAAAAAAGATCCGTCCAAAAAGTCCAAAAACAATGGAAGGGATACCCGCCAAGGTTTCGGTTCCCATTCTTAAAATCCGAACAAAGGGTCCTTGTTTTGCATATTCCACCAGATAGATGGCCGCCATAACTCCTACAGGAGTTGAAAAGAGCAACGTAAGAATAATCAAAATCAATGTATTGATAATAAAATATGATATTCCCCCGGCATCTCCTCCGGCAGGCTTTTCTAAAATAAAAGCAAGGGTGAGATTTCGGCCTCTCTCAATCCTGTCCACCGAAAGTAATTCAAAATCATGGGTATCTATATCGCCAAACCGGGACATCAAAAGAGCTCCGGGAGTATGTTCTAAAAAGCTCAACATGGAGGCCCTGCTATCCATGGCTGTCACAGAATGGCTTATACCATCAAGTTGTTCAGATAGATTGATACTGGAAGAGAGTCCCAGCACCAAGGGAAGTTCCGGCCCGTCGATTTGATTCCAATTGGCCACGTCACCCCTTAATATTGAATTCAATTGATCCATGGTAACGGCCTGAAGGCTGCGGTTATTCACAATGTCTGTAACCGAGGGATTCACCTGCAATACCATATCTCTTACAGGTATTATCTGTACCTTTTTATCGATTAAATAGGCATCTTCTGCTGGAATATATCCTAAACCGCCAGGGGTATTGCCAACATATTCCAAAATTTCTTCACTACTATTCTTTTTTACCGTGTAGGATTTCCAATCGTCCAACGCGCTATTGCCCAAAAGTAATTTTTGCACAGCAGAATTGAATTCACTGGGCTCAAGATAAACCGCAGGTTTACAATAAATATCCTGTCCGGTGAAATCGCCCCAGGTATTCAACTCTCTAATGGGACTGGTATATAAGGTTTGCAAATCTTCTGTGGTGATATCCTTAATTCGAAGCTTAGAATGGGCGACAAAGATCACCCCATGTTGGTCATCCAGCGGAATCGTCTCTTCGGTATATCCTGTAAAGTCATAGCGAACTTCCTTATTACTGTAGAAGCCACGTATTAAAATAAAGCCTATGATCCAAAAAAGGATAAAAATGGTCAGGGCTGATAAACCCCAGATGACAGCCTTGGCTGTTTTCTCTCTTCGATGTATTTTTCGGGTACTTCTGGATATTTCCATTTATTTCCCCCTCTTTATACTTCGTTGAAGTAAAAGCTGCACCGATATATTCAGTAGCAAAATAAAAATGAATAGAACCATTCCTGTGGTAAACAAACTTACCCAGTGATCGCCCGAGGCATAACTAATACCTGTAGCGATATTCATGGTCAATGTTCTAGCCGGGGAAAACAGCCCCTTAGGCATGATAACGGAATTACCAGCCACCATTAAAACAGCCATGGTTTCTCCAATGGCCCTGCCCATGGCCAACACAATTCCAGCGGCTATTCCCGAACGCGAAGAAGGCAGAAGAATGCGGATAATGGTCTGCCAATGGGAGGCACCGACCCCCATGGAGCCTTCTTTCATTTCTCTTGGGACGGCTCTAAGGGAAACTTCGGTGATGTTGACAATGGTAGGCAGCACCATGATAGCCAAAACAACGGCTCCGGTAAAAACCCCCAATCCGCTACTGCTATTGGTAAATTTTCGAACCAAAGGTGCAATGGCAATATAACCAAATAACCCGTAAATCACCGAAGGGATTCCCGCTAACAATTCGATGACAGAACGTAAAAAATTTGCAAATCGACCTTTGGCATATTCTGCCATAAAAATACCAACGGCTAGACCGATAGGCACAGATATAACCAACGAGGTAAGGGTTACATAAACCGAACCTACTATAAAGGGAAATATTCCAAAACTGGGGACATCTCCTTGAGGATCCCAATTGGTCCCAAAAAGAAAATCCACCACTTTGACCCTGGAGAAGAGAGGCATTCCCTCCGCAAAGATAAACAGGGTCATGAAGATTACACTGATGATGGAAAGCAATGCTGAAGCCAATAGTAGGACCTCAATACTTCGTTCTCCAATAAGTCTTGTTTTTTTCAATCTTCACTCCTTTAATCCCTTAGTTAAGAGGGATAAAATTTAATGCCTTTACAATTTGCTGCCCTTCGGTGGAAAGCATGTAATCCAGGTAAAACTTCTCGAAGCTACCATCAGCAAGTTCTCCTAGAGTGATAACATTTAAATTTCTGGAGATGGCATAGCTGCCATTTACAACATTCTCTTCGTCAGGATCAATGGCGTCGATACTGACAGTTTTAGTTCCCCCATCTTTTCCGATATATCCGAATCCGCAATATCCTATGGCATAGGGCGTAGAACCAACCTTGGAAACCATATCGCCATTGGAGGTTACAATGATTGCATCTGATACAAAGTCCACACCTGCTTCTTTAACGGTGGAATCTTTAAAACAAGATCTGGTTCCAGAAGCTTCATCACGATTTAACACTACGATTTCTGCGTCGGCTCCGCCTACGTCACTCCAGTTGGTAATGACTCCGGAATAAATATCGACAATCTGCTGAATAGATAGATTATCCACAGCTACTGAATCTTTATTAACCACAATGGCTACTCCATCGACACCAACGGGGGTGGCCACGGCTCCAGCTTCTATTTCCTGGGCTTTCAATTCTCTAGAAGCAGCTCCTATAGGGTAAGTTCCATCAAGTACTCCACTTACACCTGCGGAAGACCCGGGTGCATCGTAGGAAAGCTGAATGGAATAGCGAGCTTCCATAACGGTATTAACATCCATAAAGATGGGTTCCAATGTGGTAGATCCACCAAAGGCGTAGGAACCTGAAAAACCAGATTCCCCTTGACCATCACCTTGACCATTGGCCATCACCAAAGTTAAAGCTGCTACTAGAACCAGCATCACCAACATGATTTTTTTCATTTTAAAGTCTCCTTTATTTGTTCTTTAACAATTTCATAAGTTAATATCTTAATATGAGGTTAGGATATTGTTTTTTTATTGTTAGAATTGTGTTAATTGATTTTTTATATCCGTGGTATTTTATACCTCCCATTGGCGATAAAAACCAAAAGAGAGAATCAAGGGGCAATGACCATTGGAAATAATTTTATGTTATATGCTTTATACAAAAAGAATTAAAATACAATCCAGTAATGACCAAACCTTGGCACAAAATTTGCACTATATAAATTGATAAACCAATGGGAGGACAATATGGGAATATTCAGCAGATTTAAAGACATCATCAACGCCAATATTAATTCTATTCTAGATAAGGCAGAAGATCCCGAAAAAATGATCCGTTTAATGATAAGAGAAATGGAAGATACACTGGTGGATTTAAAATCCAGCTGTGCGGGAAAAATGGCTGAATCAGCCAGAACAAAAAGAAATTTCAGTCAGGCCGAAGAAGAACTAAATAAACTGGCACGTCTTGCAGAGACAGCCCTATCCAAAAATAGGGAAGATCTTGCCAGAGAAGCCTTAATGCACAAAAAAACTGCACAAAATAGATTAGATATTCTTCAGCAGGAAGCGGATAACCTGAAGAATGTAATAGATGATTCCAAGACAAATATTACTCAGTTGGAAACCAAACTTGAAGAGGTACGTCAGAAACATCGTCTATTGATTTTGAGATCCAAGCAGGCAGAAGAAAAAAGAAGGACCAATGAAAATATTGAGGTAGCCAAAGGCCAAAAAGCGGTGATGCGTTTTGAAGATTTTGAAAGTAAAATAGAACGAATGGAAGCTGATGCCGAAATTTCTGGAATGCCAAAGGCCAACCACCTTGAGCAGGAAATAATGGATTTGGAAAACCAAGGCGAATTGGATAAAGAATTGGAAGAATTAAAAAAGAAGATGAAAAACTGATGGGTAAAAACATTGCAAAACATTTTCGGTTAAAGGGATAGGAATAAGCCCTTGAAAAACCAATACGCCATTATCAATCAGGAGGCCAAGGATTATGGGAACAGATAAATTATACAGAGTTAATGATAGTAAATTCCTAGGGTTATGTGAGGGAATCTCTCGGTGGAGAGACATCCCTGTGTTTTTTGTTCGGGCAGGATTTATTATCGCTGCATTTATGACAGGTTTTTTTCCTATGTTAGCAGCATATATTGTAATTTCATTGATAGTAGATACCCAACCTGCAACTGAGAAGAATGACTATTATCATAGGGATTCAAACAGCAGGAAAGATGCAGGGGGAAAAAGAGAAAAATCCCCCCGACACAACATGGATAGTATGAAAGACAGAGTCAAGCGTAAAGAAAATGATTTAGAAAGACGATTTCAAGAAGAATTGGGCTAGAACGATTCACAGAAACAACCCTTTCTTATATGATGCCATATATGAATGATATTGAAAGGGCAAAAATCCTTAGAAAAGCTTCTTGGCTAGGCATTATTCTTAATGGTTTTTTAGCTATAATAAAGATTTTTTTTGGCTTTTTTGCCCATTCGTTGGCTATTATCGGAGACGGAATAGATTCTTTTACCGATATTTTTTCTTCCTTGATAACCCTTTTTACATCCAAGGTAATCTCAGAACCACCGGATAGGGAACATCCTTGGGGCCACGGCAGAGCAGAAACCCTATCGACCACGGTATTATCCTTTATTATTTTTTTTGCAGGATTTCAACTTCTCATTGGTTCCATAGAAAGTCTATTTAATGAGGAATTAAAACAGCTACCCAGACCAATGGCTCTTTGGGTTACCTTGATTTCCGTAATAGTAAAAATATTTCTTGCTCTATATAAATTTCAAAAAGGTAAAAAAATTGAGAGCCGGCTTCTTATGGCTGATGCCGTGAATATGAGAAACGATATCTTCCTCTCCCTAAGTGTCTTTATAGGTATTGGGCTGACGATTTATTTTCAACTTCCCATAATAGATTCTCTAGCCAGTCTTCTTTTATCTCTATTTATTCTCTATTCCGCCTATGATATTTTTAAAGACGCCAATTTAGAGTTGATGGATTCCATAGAAGATCAGGCAATCTATGAAGAACTATTTGAATCTTTAGGGGACATTAAGGGCTTGCATAACCCCCACCGCTGTCGTATTAGAAAAATAAATAATCTCTACGATATAGATCTGGACATTGAAGTGGACGGTAATTTAACCCTTAAAGAGGCTCATAATATATCCATTGAAGCGGAAACAGCCGTAAAGACACGGTTAAAACAGGTTTTTGATATAATGATCCATGTGGAACCTCTGGGGAATATAGAACATAGAGAACAATACGGTTTAAATCCTCAAAGCATCAAAACAACCCCTGAAAAGGATAAATAAGTCTTGAATAAAAAGATAATATAATCTAACATTTTTATGTTTTCTAAGATTGATTAGAGACAATTTCAAAGGAGGTAATTATGGCTTACAAGATTATAAAAGATGATTGTGTAAACTGCGCAGCCTGTGAGGGCGAGTGTCCCGTAGAAGCTATCAGCGAAAAAGATGATGCAAGATGGATTGATCCTGATGCATGTACCGATTGCGGTGCCTGTGTTGACAGCTGTCCTGCTGAATGCATTGTAGCTGGTTAAGATATACTTTATTGAAGCCGTCGCTATATTTGCGGCGGCTTTTTTTTTGCCCATGACAAATAAAATTGGAATATGCAATATACGTTTTAAACTCCGTAGAGATCTGGAAGATTTTTTTGTAAATCGACAATTCACCCCGGTGGAGACTCCCCTTCTTAGCGAATATTTAATTCCAGAAT
>JAQICO010000353.1 GCA_027858495.1 Spirochaetaceae bacterium | reverse complement strand
CTTTAATACTCGGAGTTGACGGGCATCGAACCCGCGATCTCCGGCTTGACAGGCCGGCGCGATAACCAACTTCGCTACAACTCCAATAATTTACTTTTTCTTCTCTTCCCTAAAAAAGGGACGGAGTTGACGGGGATCGAACCCGCGATCTCCGGCTTGACAGGCCGGCGCGATAACCAACTTCGCTACAACTCCAATATACCTAATTTACCCCGGGGACGATTTGAACGTCTGACCTACCGCTTAGGAGGCGGTTGCTCTATCCCCTGAGCTACCGGGGCATAATTGTGTTACCGATGTTAATGAAATGGTCATAATATGTCAACCAGTATCATAAAAATACTTTTCTTAAATAGCTAAACTTTTTATACTGGGTTTATGAAAAAGCAATTCATTCCTTTGTCATAGGGCTTTTTTTATGTATTCTTTATCAAAAGATATACACCGATGAAATATCATTGATGATTTAAAGGATAAAATATGTTTAAAGAAGAAGTTACAGAGCGTTTTTTAAGATATGTGCAGATATTCAGTACCTCAGACCCTAAGAGGGCAGAACAACATCGTCCCTCCAGCGAGAATCAATGGGATATATTAAATCTATTAAAAAAAGAATTGTTAGAAATGGGATTAACCGATGTTCAACTAGATGAAAAGGGTTATTTAATCGCCCGTCTTTCCGCCAATATACCGGGAAAATTTACCAGTATAGGTTTATTGGCCCATGTGGACACCGCATCGGACGCACCGGGAGAAAAGGTAAATCCTCAGATTCATAAAAACTATCAAGGGGGAGATATCCCCCTGAATCATGGAGTGGTGATAAGACAAAGTGATAATCCCGATTTGAATCTTTATCTCGGGGGAAATATAATCAGCTCCGACGGTTCTACTCTATTGGGGGCCGATGATAAAGCCGGAGTGGCGGAAATCATGACAATTATCCATCATTTGATGAAAAATCCACAGGAGCCTCATGGCCCTCTGGAATTCATCTTCACTCCCGTTGAAGAAACCGGTCACGGAATGGATGATTTTCCCTTGGAGAAACTTAAATCTCCCTATTGTTATACCGTGGATGCCGGCGCCGTGGGAGAGATGGAGGACCAATGTTATTATGCTTGGAAGGCTAGTGTGGAATTCCAGGGCAGGGTGATTCATCCCGGATACGCTCGTGGACGTCTGGTCAATGCTCTTACCATGGGGGCCGCATTCATATCTATGTTGCCCCGTAATGAAAGCCCCGAGGCCACCGACGGGCTATATGGTAATTATTGGCCCAATGATTTTACCGGGGGATTAGAAAAGGCCGAATTGCAGGTAATGATCCGTGATTTTGATTTAAAAAACATGGAGCGACGCTTGCAGGCTTTAGAGCATTTCGCTCTGGCCGTAGAAGCAGCCTTCCCCGGAGGAAAGGTTATCTTAAAAAAAGAAAAGCAGTACTTAAATATGCTTGAAGCTATCAGTAAGCAGCCCTTTATTATGGAAAATCTTCAAAAAGCCATGGAGTTAAATGATATTCTGCCCATAAGAAGACCTATAAGAGGCGGAACCGATGGATCAAGGCTTAGTGAAATGGGTATTCCTACTCCCAATGTCTTTGCAGGAGGCTATAATTTCCATAGCAGAACAGAGTGGGTTGCCCAGGAAGCCATGGGAAAAGCTTGTAATGTTCTTTTATCTTTGATTAACATTTGGGCTAATGTTCCCTAATGGTTTTTTTATAGGTTTAATGGTATATTGAAGACAGTGAAACGGACACTTTTTTTACTTATTTTTATTCTACTCATTTTTTCATGTCAAGATGTTGGATATCTCTTTCAGGAAGATGAACTATGGGAATTGAGTACCATCTATCCTGGTCAATGGCTTGATGAAGAAGCGTCTCTCACACTTGAAATCCCCGAAGAATCTGAATTGACTTCGGATGACCAAATTGTTTTAAGATTAGTCAAGCAAGATTTAAGTATTTATACCTATGACGGTCCTATTGGTGGTTTAGAGGATTTTCGGCTTCCTCCCGACATTCCCCTGGGGGAATATATGCTGGATTATTCCATAAAAAGGGATGAACGCATTCTTCAAAGTAATCAGGTCCCCTTCTATCATTACAGTGGCAACTACGGATTGGGAGATATAAAGCTCTTTCCCCCGTTGATCACTCCTCTCTCCACTGTAACTGCCAGAGTCGAAATAAGTGAAGTACAGGATTCTTCCGATCCTTGGTTAGTTTGGACACTGGGTGAAGAGGTAATAGAGTCCTCTCCGCTAAGTCAGAACGGTGGCTTTACATCCTTTGAAGTGCCCCCAACCACCGGAGTTTAACCCCTTAAGGTGGATATTTTCCCCGTAGAACCCTTGCTTTGGCAGGGACATTCTCCCTACCAGGTAAGTACTGAAATTTATGTATCCTGGGGAGAAAGCAGTTCTCTGGTTCGTATGGAAGACGATGATTATCCGTTATTTTATATTTTTGATGGAACCAGAGATATCTATGCTCCCCGGGAAGGACTGGTTAATCTTAAACTGTTGGATCG
>JAQICO010000400.1 GCA_027858495.1 Spirochaetaceae bacterium | reverse complement strand
CCACTATATAGAAAATAATTTTTTTAACTCTTTTTAACACAGAGGGTGATTCCTTAAAATATAACCATTCAATAAGATATGAGGTTAATAATAAGAGGTATTTATAAAATTTACAACTCTGCTTTTTTAACTGTATTGTAATTATCAGGACAAAGTTTCAGCGCCCTTTAAGACTAATTTTCCCAGCAACATTTTTTATTATCCCATCCGTCCAGCCCCTCTTGAATACAACGCTGACACAGCTGGATATTTCCACCCTCAATCACTAAAAAGCGCCCCTCCACCATAGCAGTAATAACCTTACGGTGTGCTTCTCCAAGGATTCTAGCAAAAGTCTGCCTTGAAACCCCCAGACGGAGGGCTCCGTCTTCCTGATATAGGCCCTCTAAATCTGAAAGCCGTAAAGCCTCAAATTCATCCAGTCCTAATTCAACAGACTCACGGGCACTGCAACCCTTTCCTGCAGGTTTAAACAATTTATATTGAGGGATTCTACATACGGTTCTTGGATTACTCGGTCTAGCCATAATGCATTTTATACAACTGCAGAAGATTTATCAATCATATGACTATCCCCTGTGCTTTAAAATACTCAGCATACTTTTTGTCCACTTTTAAAATATGATGGAGTAACCATCCCTTTAGAAAAGAGATTATATCCTGGGTTAATGATTCTTTGCCTTGATCAAAATCACTTTTAAACTGAGAAACCTTACGAATAAAAAACTCATGTTCCGAACGATGTTCTTTTACCTCGGGATATCCATGGGTTCTAAAAATATGTTCCTCATATGTAAAATGATCCAGGGTATATTGCAATAACTCCTGTACAGCGAAATTCTGAATTTTTTTATCCTTTTTTTCCTCATAGGCTCTATTGAGAAGATTGATTAGATCGATCAACCCTTTATGCTGCTGATCCACTGATTCTATATATACAGAGTATTCCTCTTTCCAGCCTAACCATTGCTCCATAATTTAGATAATAGATCAAAAAAATGAATTTACCAAAGTAATTTTGCAGTTTGGGATAAAAAAACCACGAAAACCATGGCTATATAGTAGATTCTCCCCCCTAGTACATCAGAACAAGGGTGAGTACAATTAAACTTATATAATTATTTTGAGGAGTTTTTCATGAATGCTCGCATTACTGGAACCGGTCATTACCTTCCAGGTTCCCCCATACATAACGATGATTTGCCAAAGGAATTAGATACCTCCCATGAATGGATTCATTCTCATACAGGTATCACCAACCGCCATTGGGCATCCCCGGAAGAAGCCTGTAGTGACTTGGCTTTAAAAGCTTCTCTAAAAGCTCTGGAAAATGCAAATTGCAAGGCCGAGGAAATCGACCTGATCCTTTTTTCCACAGTAACTCCGGACTTCATTAGCTTTCCAGCATCGGCAACTTTACTTCAGGATAAATTAGGAGCCCCTCAGGCTGCTGCCATGGATCTAAATGCAGCCTGCAGCGGCTTTGTATATGCCTTGGAAACGGCCTATGCTTTCATAAAGGCTGAACGGTATAAAAAGATATTAGTGGTGGGCAGTGAGATGCTCAGCCGTATAGTAGACTGGAACGACCGGTCCACCTGTGTTCTCTTTGGAGACGGAGCAGGTGCTGTGGTGGTGGAAGCAGACGAAAAGGCTTCCCCCTGGTTTAGCGCATTAAATGCCCGTGGTAAGGATGCCATGGCTCTCACCCGGCTTCAGGGAGGAACCTTGAATCCCTATAAATCAGGAGATGTGGTGGATCATGGGCATTTCCTAGCCATGGACGGTAAGAAGGTGTACCTATTTGCTGTCTCGGTTTTGGGTGAAACTATTCAGAATTTACTAAAACAAAGCGGACTCACTGTAGAAGACATCGACTACATCGTTCCCCATCAGGCCAATAGCCGTATTATAGAGGCGGTGGCCGCAAGAAATAAAATCCCCATGGAGAAATTCGTTCTAACCATAGAAGACACCGGCAATACCTCCTCGGCCTCCATCCCTATTGCCCTGGATATACTCATCCAGAAAGGAGAGGTAAAACCTGGACAGAGAATATTACTGGTTGGTTTTGGTGCCGGTTTAACCTATGGAGGAACCTTGCTGCAATGGTAGCGGTTTCAAAGGGATTCTTTTCTTTATGAATTGACGGAGGGTTAATCATGCTGCTTGCAGTGGACATAGGTAATTCAAATATCGTTTTTGGGGTGCATAGTAGCAATGCATGGCAGCAACAATGGCGAATATGTACCGATCCCTCCAAAATGCCCGATGAGTACGCCGTATTATTTCGGGATCTTTTAAGAGAAGAGGGTCTCTCTGGAAAAGATATGGATCAGGTAATTATTTCTTCTGTGGTCCCCTCTTTAACTGGAAAAATACGTGAAATGGTCAATAAACTCACAGGGCAAAAAGCGCTAGTGGTAGGTCCGGGAATAAAAACCGGTCTGAAAATCCGCATAGGAAATCCCTCGGAATTGGGATCGGATATCGTATGTAATTGCGTGGGTGCCTGGAATCTTTTTCAAAGCAGCTGTATTGTGGTGGATTTTGGTACAGCATTAACCTTTACGGCCCTATCCAATCAATGTGAGGTACTGGGTGTATCCATCGCTCCGGGTCTTCAATCTGCAGCAGAGGCGTTGTCGGAACATACGGCCCAGCTGCCTCAGGTGTGGCTGGAACCTCCTGCCAAGGTACTTGGGACCAATACTATACAGTCCATTCAGTCTGGAGTTGTTTATGGCTATACGGGTATGGTGGAATACCTCATTGATAAAATAAGAGAGGATATGGGCTCAAAACTTCCTGTGGTCGCCACGGGAGGAAAATCCTCGGTAATTGCCCCGCTGACCAACCGTTTCACCCGCATAGAGCCTTGGCTTATTTTGGAAGGATTACGGCTTATTGCAGAAAAAAATAGACTTTAGTAATGTTTCATCTTCTGCTCTGTTTTATCTCTCAAACCATTATATTTTTAATTGAACAGTTGCCTGTAGAGAGGCTTCCTGATAAGATGTTGATGTGTCTGTAAGAATAAAGGAAAAACTGCTTAACAGTACAGTTAAGGCCCTCAGCCGATCTATGGACATCAAGGTGATGACCCATGTGGCAAGGAATATAATTCCTTCCTACGATCTGCATAAACGCATGCAAATTCCCGCAACTAATGCTATTCCAAACCGCGATGCTGCCCGGCAGATAGTCAAAGACATGCGGGATTGGGACTATTTTCTTCCCTTTATCTGCCTGCTGATCAACATATCCCAACGGGGATACCACGGTAAGAGCTACTCCATTCCCCATATAACCAGCATTTTGCATCAACTGGAAGAAGAGGGATTGATATATCATATTCAGGATCAACACTTTCGGGAAAATCCTCAAATCCGAAGAAGCCACAATTGGGGCATTCTGAGGGAAGGCGAGAGTTATCCCTTCACACTAATGAAACTGGATTTTGTAAAGAACAGCAGCACCGTCAGAAAAAATCCCAAGGATTTAGTAAAAAAATGTTATAGGGTATTACGCCAGGAGATGGTGGATATTTTAGAATTTCATCAGGGCAGACAGTGGTTTTGGGAGGGCGACGGTGGGGTTTTTGCATTTCATTATAGTAATAGAAACCGATCAGCTGTGGTGACAGCCCTGGAGATTCAACATCGGATGTTCCTATTTAATCATTTTAGAAATCCTTTGAATAATCCAGTACAATTGCGAATTGCCCTGCTCAGCCGGCAAAGTGAATATTGGTCCCAAAAAGGCGCCATCCGCCAGAGCGAGGTCTATTTAAAGATTGAAAAACAGGAAAGTAACTGTACCGAAGCAGGTGGTATCACCATTTCCAATGAGGTTTATTCCCACTTAGAAAAGGAATTGGCCCGGCTTTTTTATCCCTATGAAAAAGAAGAAGGTGAAAAACTCTACCAATACAAATTGAGGTGGGAATCATGAGGATTCTTATACTCAGCTCCCAGAAAGAACTTTTTGAGGGAATCCCTAAAGGTTTGGATGTCCATCTGCTGGCCATGAATCAATTGGATTTACTTCAGGGAGAATACCGTATGGCCTATATAGACCAGATGGATAAAGACTGCAAAAGCCAATGCCGAAATACCCTGAAGGAACTAAAGGCCATTGCCGATATACCCTGGGGAGTGATAGATTTTAAACGAAAACTGAAAGATCCCCTGGAACTGATTTTTCACGGCTGGGCCGATTATCTCTGTGGAAAGGATCTGTTGAAACGCTTCACCGCAGCCCGATTGCAGGATGTTTTGTACTTCCATGAAAACAAACAACCCATTCCGCTAAAAAAACAGCACATTCTGGAAGGCACCCCTTCGGGAGAGAATTGGGAAAAGGTGCAGGAAGACCATGAATACATCTTTGGAATGTTATATGTCGAGGCGGTTCCTGATAAGAATATGGAAGCCCAATTGGGAGAACGGGGCATAGAACAGCTTCAAAAGGAATGGCAAAAGCTTTTACAGGATTTCTTTGATCCCTGGTTCGGTTATAATTGGATCAACAATGGATGGGCCAGTGTAATTCTATTCCCTTTTAACGGGAAAAAGCTCCATGCCATTGAAGCCGCCATGGAATTTTATTTGAATTCACCGATATTCCGCTATCCAAGTTATACACACAACTTAAAGTATCGACAGGTTTTACATCTCTCGAAAACCCTATATCGCAACAGTGATAATACCAGCAATATCATTTCTGAGGCATTAAACGACCTTTTCCATATGGGGCTGTATCACGCCGTGGAAGGCAATTTTTATTTAACAGATCCAGCCATGATATACCTGCCGGAATCGTTGCATAATATTGTGGAAGAGAGCAGAGACTTCGAGGGTCATATAATCCATAACTTTAAGCTGCCCTACTAAAAAGCCCTAATGGGATGTGCCTTTAATTTTGTTTTGCTCGTCCAGAAGCAGCACCTTGGGTTCCCATGTTTCTGCTTCCTGGGGGGTCATTTCTCCGTAGGCTACAATGATTACCTTATCACCCCTATGAACTAACCGGGCAGCTGCACCATTGAGACAAATTTCCCCAGGGCCTCCATCGATGATATAGGTGGCAAAGCGTTCTCCATTATTGAGATTGAAAATCTCCACTCTTTCACTTCGATACATTCCCACGGACTTATAAAGTTGGGGATCGATTGAAATTGAGCCTTCGTATTCCAGATTGGCATCGGTTACGG
>JAQICO010000338.1 GCA_027858495.1 Spirochaetaceae bacterium | reverse complement strand
GTCCGCTTTATAATGATTCATAGTTCCTCTAAAATAGAGGCCTCTCACTGATTTAAAATTATATTGAAAAATTTTCTGTGGAACATCATCAATCAATTCAAAAAAACTTTCCAAATCTTTAATATAGAGAGGAATTGTTGGCATGAGGTACCAAAAATATACTCCTTGCAAATTAGGAGCATCTTCATTTACATCCCTATAGGCAAAATATTTCTTATCAAATAAAGATAAATCTAAATTCATATATGACAAATCGCACACCCTTCAGTCTCATCCATATCAGCCACTGCAAATCGCTCCTTCATTTTTTCTAATTCTACCAGAGATCGTCCTTCAACCCAAGTAAATTTTTTATCACCATGAGTTTTTTCATAGGTCTTTGCTTTTTCAAACAATTCTGGGTGGTGCTGTTTTAATCCCTGCCACTCCCCCATTTGCTGATAAAAACAGAAATAACAACCGGAGCGACTTCTCCAATCATAATATTTAGGTAAACCAATTCCCGCCTCTTCAAGAATCTCTTTTACATCACTAAGAGTTACTCCATTTTCCTTAAAAGGATATACCGGGATAATATTTGCCTTTTCAGAGATTTTGGGTGGCTTCTTTGGAACATAACCCTCTCGATCTTCATCCCCACGAATTCCGATATAACTAAATGCCGTGGAATTACCAACCCATTTTTCAAAGGGTTTTATCTTCAACACCCCTGTACACCATCGAGATCTTGGACTTGGCAGATAACCGCCATATAGCTCATTAAGGTATATATCAAAGGCTTTGCGGCCAGGTTTTCTCTCAATATTTAAAGTATCTAAAGCATTGGTACGGTGAATTTTTTTACCCAATAGTCCTTGTAAACGTTCCAAATATTCGTAGGTTTCAGGAAGCTCACAGTCTGTGTCGGTAAAAACATATTCCGCATCAATCTCAGGATAATTCTGCTTCATATAAATGGCTAATGCAGCAGAATCCTTTCCACCAGATACAGGTATTATATGACGATAATCTTTATTGCCTACAGTTGCTAAAGCTTCTTCTAAGGTTGTCATTAGTCTCCTCCATTAAGTTTATCTTCGATCAGCTTTCTTGCTTCCTCTTCATCTCCTAATAGATCACAAACCTTTCGATAAAGAGATTCAATTCGAGTTACAGCTAGTTTTGCCAAATTCTTATGGGCGTTAGCAGTATGGCCCTTTTGCGTATGCCCTAATACAAAATCCTCGATTCGGTGGATATTCTCCTGGAATTCACGTTCAAACACCGTGATGGTACTGTCATCCCATTTGTTAACGGGTTTCCCGATTAATAGACCGGCAACGGAATCAATTAGCAAATTATAATTTTCATAATTGATCCTTAAACGAACCATTAATGCTTTTGCTATGGAGTCTTTAAATTTTGTAAAGAGTTCTTCCGGAAGGTAACTAATCCATACACCGATGGCATGAGCCACCTCATTCGTTTTATATGAAGGCATTTGCAGTGCGCTTAATACACTTTTTGAAGCCATTTGGTAATAGGCTCCTGTAATACCTTCAAGTTCTTCTTTACTTTTTTTGATAACATCATAAAGAAAATCGATATCTGTACTATTATATTTGCCAGGTATTTTATGAAAAAAAGTATGTCTTGGATCTTTGATATTACGGACTAATTCCTGAAAGATTCGTGTATCAGTAGAGATCCGTCTTGATGTCATAGAAGCTTCTGGAAGATTACTCTTCCACATCTCTATGGCATCATAGGTTTTCCGAATCAAATCCATTTCTCTTGAACTTATATTTTCTTCCGGTGCAAAAAGGTAGTAAAGTCGACTTAATAGCTCTGTACGCTTATCATTGAGAGCTTCAACTGCTAACAGATATTCTTCTGGGGATTCACATATTTTTTCAAGATCACTGGGAAGAATATCTTCCAAATAACCTGACTTTTGATGTGTAATAGAAATGACACTAGGAAAGGCTCTTAATGCACTGGCTAACAAGATGGGAATTACTCCCTTCCTCAATCCAAAGGGAGGTCGCTTCAATTCTTCAAGCAATGTTATGAAGCTTTTATTTTCACCGGGAGTTGTAAAAAAGTCCTGGAGAATAGACCACATTGCCTGGAGCCCAGGATCAGTTAGTTCCTCAGGTTTTGCGAAAACCCATGTATCGACACCGTCTCCTGATCCGACTTGATGATATAACCCCGAATTCAATAAAAGAGAACGAAACATAGAAACATCAGGAGTAAATCCTTCAAGGTTCAAGTCCTTTGCTCCGGTGTTATCTAATATGGCAAAAAGAAGTTTTTTGCGCCCATTGACTAGGTTGGACCGAAGTTTTTGCTTTACAATCATTTCATTGTTTAAGAGAGGTGTTTTTTTAAAGACTGAACCCATAATTTCAGAAAGGTATGATCGCAACTCTCTAGACGAGTTGAGTTCTAGTGCTTCCCCTAAATATAGGAATAAAGGACCTCTCTTTGAGGGGAGAGTTGCAGAATCAACCACTTTCTGTAAATATTCCATGGAGTCATCTAGCAATTGGTTAATTTCATGTTCAATAAAGGGGTCCGATTCTAACAATGCCGTATCATCAAGCATTCGAACATACCCTGCCACCTCTAGAGCAATATCAAAAATCTCTACCTTATTCTGAGGTACAGCCCATAAAACTTGAGGATGATGGCCTTGCTCTTTTATGAGTTTTACTCCCTTTTTTAGCTCATCATCTGATGACGGTAGGAAAAAGAATACTCGTCCATCATCAAATGATTCAGAAAATAAAGTATCAAGACCATTTTGTAAAAGAAATTTAAGGTTTTCAAAACCAATATACTCACTACGAAAATATCGATGAATTTTATTTCGGTTATTATATTCTACAGGTTTCCAATGGGTGGGTTCAAATTGAAATTCCACATATTCAATTACATCAAATGTACTGGAAAGCCTATCCTTTTCATCTTGTAATCGGCTGAAAAGATCGATCTCAGTACCATGCCAGATTGTTATGGAATTGGTGTTTTTTCTATATAAAAGAAGCTTATCCTTTAATAATGCTTCAACAGCCTTTTCAATTTCAACCTTATCTCTTCCCTGGGATAAAAGAGACCATATCAAAAGCTCTTTTGATACTCTTCCTTTATCAATAGCTGTTGATAAATTAAGTAG
>JAQICO010000175.1 GCA_027858495.1 Spirochaetaceae bacterium | reverse complement strand
TAAGAGAGTATATGATAAAATGATCCCGGGGACTACTATGTAAAAATTTCCTTCTATTTTTTTGTTGTGAAATTCCCTTTCCATGGGGTGTAGAAAAGGCAAGTACTCCCCCGGGTTTCAACCAATTATAGATTCTATGGAGAAGGTCATCCTGATCTCGAAGATGCTCAATGACATACCAGAGAGTAATCACATCCACGGGTTTACTTTTTAATTGTTCATAGAGTTTATCATCGGTGAGAGAGCTCAGAACTGCGGGTATATTTAATTGCTGATTAACCCACTTAACCGCATCAGCTGAGATGTCCACGCCCATGGGTTGAAAGCCCGATTCTTTGGCCGCCAGAAGAAAGGGACCGAAGGCACAACCTAGATCACATAAAGTCATATCCCCCTTTTTTAAAAGACTCCGGATTATTGATAAACGCTTTTGTCCCATAGATTTAATATGATCAAAGTCCTGAAGATAAGTTTTACCGTATTGTTTTTTATAGTCCTCAAAAAAATAGCTGCTTTCATATAATTTTTCACGGGTACCCCCATCCTGATAATAGGTATTTTTACAGTCTGGACATTTACGATAGGTTCCCCGAGGAAATCGTTCGAGCACCCTACCCCTGGATTTTTTACAGCACGGACAAAGAAGCGTGTTCATTTTCAGGCTTCCCAAAAGATGAGCCAATGGAGACTCATTTTGTTGCAAAGATAGGCCTTGATCGCTGTATTTCAGGGGTATTTCAAGGGAAGAAAGATTCTTTAAAATCGCCATTCCCCTGAGACTTATCCCACCTGTTCCAAGCAATGGAAATTCAAGCTGTTTACTCATGTTCTGATGATACTTAGAAGGATTTACCAAAAGGGGAATCGATCCGGCCCGATAGGCTTCAAAGACTGTAATTCCCAAGGAACAAAAGATCCATTTATATTGGGGCATAATTTCTGATAAATTATCCGGGGCATCAAGAATTTTCACCCCTTCAGGAACATCCAGGGGGGTATAAAGTGGACCTTTAACCACGGTGATCTGCCCGGCAGGAACCAAAAGTTTTTTTGTTAAAACCTTCAGTACCTTCTGAGTTAATCCCCGGGGATCTTCATTTCCAAAACTTATCAGAAAGTTCTCCCGGTTTTCCCAAGGGAGACTCATCGGTGGCTCCTTAAAAAAAAGAAAGTTCCTATCCTCTATATTTGCTTTACTCCGTAATTTTTTTCCAGGAAGACTGTCCAATAAAAAATCCATATCATCTCGTCGGTCTCCGCCCTCATCCAGGGCGATTATTGGGACATTATAGCCTAAACAGTCCTTAAAAAGCTCTATAGAGGTACAACGCTGGTCCAGTAATATAATATCGAAGGATTCAACTGAGTCCCAGGATGTATGAACTCTATTTACTAGAGAGGGAGGAATCATTTTTGTCAGCCCCTGGG
The DNA here is from genome assembly GCA_027858495.1 of Spirochaetaceae bacterium. Classification (GTDB taxonomy): domain Bacteria; phylum Spirochaetota; class Spirochaetia; order DSM-2461; family DSM-2461; genus JAQICO01. The sequence continues at coordinate 699 of JAQICO010000175.1, read as the reverse complement.
GAATGGAAAGCCCCTTCTGTGGTGACAACAAAATATGCCAGTCCGTGAGAATCTCACATAACTTAATAGATCTTCAAAAATGGCCCCCCCCATTACCTGGTTTTATGGAGGGGATAATCAGCCCTCTCAAGGTTGAGACCTCTTAAGGTAGCTAATAAGTTCATCAATGCTTATGGGCGTATTTCTGTATAATTCTTTAAAAATATGGGTGATTCTCTCCAAATCTTCCCGGGTGTCCAAGGAAACCTTTATACCAGGATCCCCCCATCGCCGGTTGAGATCTCTCTGATGGATCTTAAACCGTTGAGGATTTTTATATAAAAAGGGTGCCACGTGTTCGTGATCGTAGGGGTTGTCAGATTCTTCCTGGGCCTTTTTGAGGGCCTTAACGTCAAGGATCTCCACCCCACAACCCAGTGGAATTCCTAAATAACCGCTGTAATGATTCTGCAGCTCCAAATGTTCCAATAGAAGCTGCTGAGCCAAGGCCCCCGAAACAAGGGGGTTGTCTCCCGTGGCCCGTACAATGCTGTCCACTCCATAAAAGTCCGCGGCCAGAATAAACCGGGATAGAACATCTTCCTTGGGACCGGCAAAGCATTCGAAACCAACTTTATCTGCCAGAGGTGTTAAGCTTTTCAGGGAATCTTCGGTGGTCAACAGTATATGATGTTCCACATTAAGCGGTTTTAATGCTTC
>JAQICO010000432.1 GCA_027858495.1 Spirochaetaceae bacterium | reverse complement strand
AGTTCCACTTTTACCAACCAAAGCAAAAACTCTGGTTCCAATAAGTGAGTAGTTAATTTTACTTAGACCTTTTTTTAAGGGATTAAAAAAAACTTTTTTTTCTACCATTTCAACCAAAGCATACAGCTCTGTTATATCCCTGTCAATCTAATAGAGCATTCGTATATAGGGAAGGGTAGTAAAGGCTTCAATAAGAGATTTTTGAATATCCGTTGAATAATTATGTTTAATGTTTTTGTCATAGGATTCTAAAATATGCTCCAATTTTAGAGCGTATTTTTTTTCTCCAAAAGTTTTCTCTATTTCATTATCTCTATTCTTTACTTTGCAATTTAACAGCCCTTGAATATTCTCTAATAATTCTTTATTGGCTAATATGCATTTCTTTAAATAGTCAGGATCTTCTTGAATTTGCTTTAATATTTGCCACTGTAGTTCCATGGAATAGTAGGAAAAGCAAAGATTATCACTATTTATTTTTTTTGATAACTCCAGCATAAGAGTATTAGCTTTTCCTTTGTACATATAAGGTTCGAGGTCCTTAAGTTTCTTTAAATACTGATTTAGCAGTGATTTTTTTTGATCAATATTCAGAGGGATTTTTATTTTGTTATAGAAAATCGATTCATCCCGGTGGAACAATTTAGAAACCCCCCCCATGATATCTAAATATCTAGCCAATAGTGGTTTTCTCCAATGCAGAGAGTTTACATATAAATATCCAAAACCCTCTTGAATGGAAGAAGAAATAATCATGTCAGATGCTGCCCATAGATTTTGATAATTTACCAAATCATTTTCTTCTCTTATACCAATACTACTCATTCCCGGTATTAGCCCCTGCATAAAAGCTTGGTCAACCATTTCTGAATAGTCGGTCTCTGATTTAGATACACCTGGAAGGGTGATTATTAAATTAGCTTTTTGCGGTAGAAGTTTTACCAATAATCCAGCTTCCAGGACGTTTTTTCTTCTTATGGATCTGACTGGATATAAGATTAGGGCTCCTTGAGGATCATAGGCGGGAAAATCCTTACCCCATAGGCGAAATAATTCGTCTTTAACCGATTGCGAGTTAACCTGAGTTATGGGCTGGAGAGGAACAGGATTGTCCAAAAGAAATAATTCCTCCGAAGGAATGCCCCCCTCGCTTAGAAGGTTAACATCTCTTTGATTAATCAGGGCATAACGGACATTTTTCCCTTGTGGATATAAATCACTGACAATATATTTTTTAAGTATCTCCAGGTTTTCATATCGGGCGCATTCTGGAAAATCATGGATCTGTAAGAGTAAAGGCTGATTCTTTTGAGCGGCAATAAGTAAAGATTTTGTAAATATTGGATTTTTCCCAAGGTGATAATTATGTATCCACCAAAGTTTGCTTTTCCCACCATAATCCTTCTGCAATTGACTGTACAAATCCATTGCATTTAGAGGCATTGATATATTCTCCAGATAATCCAATTCCGGAATAATAATAAATTTAATTTCCAAGTCTTTGTTATCGATAGATTTGAGTTTGTCTTTCACTATCTCTAGGTTTGTGGAGTTGCCTATTAAAACTTTGACCTTTTTTATCAGTGGAAGAAATTTAGCTATGGCTTGTATAGAGAGAATCACCACATCGGTAACTCCACCTTTACGTAGGTGATAGTGAAAAATGATTAGTTCAGAAAAGGACAATTATCAACCTCCAAAGAATACTGCAAGTAAACCGGTCAGCTGTTTTTCCAATACCTCGAAGGAATAGTGCTTTAGTCCAAGTTGATAATTAGTTTCTGTCATTTCTTTTACTATTTCCGGATTTTTTAAAACAAATCTTGTTTGATCAATGGTTGAATGTGAGATGAAATCATCCATTTCAATTACTTTAAATCCCTTTGGCCTTATATCGGTTGAGTAAATGGAATAATTATTTAGTAAAATTGGCTTTTTAAACCAAAATGTTTCTAGTAGTGCATTTCCAAATCCTTCAATTAAAGAGGGATAGGTTACAAGATCCGCATGAGAATAGATATCTTCCAAGGTGTAAATCTTTCTTCCATCATCGGTGGTACCTCTTTTCTCTTTTATTATATCGTCTACAAAAAGTGCATTGACTCCTAGAAGTTCGGCATATTCAATTACACGTTGTTGATATTCATATCCTTCATCGCCTGAAGCATGGGAGATAACCAGTTTTGCATTCATATCTAAACGGGCCATCAATTCCAAGGAATGCTCAATCCCTTTCCGTTGTACAACTCTAGTTGGTTGCAGGATTAATAATTCTTCATCTTTTAATCCTAAATCGGCCCTTACGGAATCTATATAATGATCCTCCGACGGAGGTCCAACTTTAAAATCCATTACATTGGGTATTAATGTTGAAGAAATACCAGTACGTAAACCTAATTGGTTTTGTGCGGAACTATTTATGACTACATGTTGAATATTAGGAATATGTGGTGGAAAGGACATGTTTATATAGTCCCATACACAATTCCTTAAAAACCTTTTGCGTTCCCAAAAAAAATCATGATGATGAGCAATTACCGGTATGCCTGTTTCTGAACAAATTTCTGTAAAAGCAAGACCAAGGGGGATGTTTAACGGTATGGTAATGGCATTTTGAGGGATTAATAGATCCAGGGAAAATTGTTCAATAAATTTTTTTATATGAAATTTTATTTTCTCTCTATATTGATG
>JAQICO010000305.1 GCA_027858495.1 Spirochaetaceae bacterium | reverse complement strand
TCTTTAATTAATATGGACATAATTAAATTATGGGGATGATGGTTCTTAATAATTTACTAAATTTGTCTTTCACCATTTTTCCCGCCTCAATAACTTCATCTTCTGTTATTGGTTGATCTAGAATCCCCGCGGCCATGTTGGATATGCAGGAAATACCCACAACCTTCATTTGTGCATGACTGGCCGTTAGTACCTCGGGTACCGTTGACATGCCTACGGCATCGGCACCAAGAATTCTGAGCATTCTTATTTCTGCGGGCGTTTCATAGGCAGGTCCGGTCATGTAGGCGTAAACCCCTTCTTGAAGGTTTATTCCCTGGAGTTTTGCAGCTTCTTTAACCTTAACTCTTAGATCCTTATTATAGGCATCGCTCATATCGGGAAAACGAACCCCAAAGTCTCCTTGATTAGGACCCATTAGAGGGTGCCCTCCAGCCATTTTAATATGGTCGCTTATCAACATCAGATCACCGGGATTAAAGTTGGTGTTCACACCTCCAGCCGCATTGGTGACAATCAGGGAATCAACACCAAGAAGTTTCATCACACGAATAGGGAAGGCGATGATATCCATGGAGTAACCCTCATAGTGATGAAAGCGACCCTGCATGGTTATTACATTCCGACCCTGAAATTGTCCAATTACTAATCGGCCTTTATGACCAGGAGCCGTTGAATCGGGGAAGTGGGGTATATCTTTATAGTTGATATAGATAGGTTCTTCGATTTCCGAGGCTAGCTCGTTCAACCCAGATCCTAATATTAGCCCTACTTCTGGAGCAAATTTAATTGATTTTTTTATAAAATCAGCAGCATCTTTATAATTTGACATATCGAAAAAACTCCTCGAGGTTAAAATATCTAATTGAATTATAGCTGTAGATTACCTGGGCTGCAAGAAAAGTATAAAAACAGTCTTGTAAATTGACAGTTTTTAAATTGATGTAATTATTAGAACTTTCTTGCACTACCGGTGATTTAATTTTATACTTTTTATGAATCTCATTAATTCGAGAAAAAGGAGAAAGAGTTATGAAAAAAGCTATTACCCTGTTAATGGTGTTGGTCTTGGCATTGGCGTTACCCTTGAGCTGTAAGAAAAAGGATAACAATGCCGCTGGGGCAGAGGCTATGAAGGTAGGAATGGTAACCGATGCAGGGACCATCGATGATAAGTCCTTTAACCAGGGAACATGGGAAGGTATTCTACTGGCAGAACAGGATATGGATATCGAGACTAAGTACTTGAAACCCACCGGAACTACCGAAGCTGATTACATGAAGGAAATCGGTAATTTGATCGATGCTGGATATACATTCATTGTAACCCCGGGATTTAAATTCGAAACAGCCATTTTTGCTGCCCAGGATAAATACCCCGAAGCTAAGTTCGTTTTAATTGACGGAACTCCCCATAATGCTGACTGGTCAGAATTTCGGGCGGAAGCCAATGTTGTATCCATCTTTTTTGCAGAGCATGAATCTGGATTCCTTGCAGGGGTTGCTACAGCACTGCAGCTTCAGGAAGGAGCTTTAGGATTTATCGGCGGAATGGAAATTCCTCCCGTGCAGAAATTTAACTGGGGATTCCAACAAGGTGTGATCTACGCCAACGCTAATTTAGGCACCATGGTAACCATGGACGCTGAAAACATCCTCTATCAAGGTTCCTTTAGCGATGTGGCGGCTGGACAGCAATTGGCCGCTCAAATGTTTGACAAGGGCGTTAAGGCCATCTTCTGTGCCGCCGGCGGTGTAGGTGTTGGAGCCATTAACGAAGCAAAATCAAGAGCAGCTTCCGGTGAAGAAGTTTGGATTGTTGGAGTAGATGTAAATCAGTATGCCGACGGTCTCTATAACGACTACTCCAATTCCATCATACTTACATCTGCCATGAAAAGAATTGACCAGGCAGCCTACGATATGATCAAGGCTGAATTGGCAGGAACTTATCCCGGTGGTGAAACATTGACTTTTAATGCCAGCAACAACGGTGTAGGTATTCCTGAAGAAAATCCAAATCTCAGTGCAGATGTGGAAGCCAAGGTTAAGGAAGTATTCGCAGCTATTCAAGCAGGAGATATTGTTGTTTCTGCCGAACAGGGCGATTTAATTCAATAATTTATTACAGGGCTGTCAAGGCCCTGTTTTTTTACCGGTTATTTTTTATAGCCGGTAATGTTTTACTTTTTGTAAAGGATCCGTTGAAGTATTTGAAAGGTTTCAATTACTTCAACGGATCCTTTGTGACTTAATTAGGATGGTGGGGATGCAAATGGAAAAAATAGTGGAAATGTCCCATATACGTAAGGAATTTCCCGGGATTGTTGCCAACGATAATATATCTCTATACCTCAAACAGGGAGAAGTTTTGGCCCTGCTTGGAGAAAACGGAGCAGGCAAATCCACTTTAATGAGTGTTTTATTCGGTTTATATCAACCTGAACAAGGAACCATCCGTGTTAAGGGAAAGGATGTTCAGATCAATAATCCTCTTCAGGCAAATGATCTGGGTATCGGAATGGTGCATCAGCATTTTAAACTGGTACATAATTTTACCATTGCAGAGAATATCGTTTTAGGTATGGAACCCACCAAGGGACTTTCCATCAATATTAAATATGCGGCTGACAAAATCTCTGAGCTTTCAAAACATTATGGGTTAAATGTAGACCCCTGGGCAAAGATTGAATATGTCTCGGTGGGAATGCAGCAGCGGGTTGAGATTTTAAAAATGCGTTATCGGGATGCAGAGGTGGTGATCTTTGACGAACCCACTGCCGTATTGACTCCTCAGGAAATTGTAGATCTTGGCCAGATTATGAAAAACCTTATAAAAGAGGGAAAATCCATCATCTTGATCACCCATAAACTCAATGAGATAAAAGCCATGGCCGATCGCTGCACGGTGATTCGCCGGGGTAGGGTAATTGGAACGGTGAATGTACAAGACACTACCCTGGCAGAAATGGCTGAAATGATGGTGGGCCGAGAGGTTAATTTCTCAGTGGATAAAGAAGACCACGCAGCTGGAGATATAGTTTTGAAAATTCGAAATCTATATGTGAAGGATAACCGGGACAGTTTGAGCGTGAAGGATTTTTCTCTGGATGTTAAGGCAGGAGAAATCCTTGGGCTAGCTGGGGTTGATGGTAACGGTCAAACAGAATTGGTTGAGGCTGTAACCGGTTTAAGAAAACCTGAAAGCGGTAAAATATTCATCCATGAGGAGGACCTTACAGAAAGTTCTATTTTTCACCGTATACGCAGCGGAATAGGCCACATCCCCGAGGATAGACAGGTTCGTGGACTGGTTTTGGATTATCCATTGGAATATAATCTTGTGCTGGAACGTTATTGTGATCCCCCCTATGCAAAGAACGGATTTTTGCAGAAGGAACCCATCCGTAAACACGCAGAAAAAATAATAGATATCTTTGACGTACGTTCAGGCATGGGGCCCACCGGAGCAGCTAGATCTCTTTCCGGAGGGAATCAGCAAAAGGCCATTGTGGGACGGGAAATCGATCTGGATCCTGAAATCCTCATCGCCGTACAACCAACTAGAGGACTGGATGTGGGATCCATTGAATATATCCATAAACGTCTGGTGGATCACCGGAATAATGGTAAAGCTGTGTTGCTGGTTTCCCTGGAACTGGATGAAATTATGGATTTGTCCGACCGTATAGCCGTAATCAGCCATGGGGAATTGGTGGATATAATACCGGCTGACCAGGCCGATGAAAATCAAATCGGTCTGATGATGGCGGGAGTTAAAAATGACTGAAAAAATAGGAAAAAAATCCAAGGGCCCCCTAGGCGGTTTTAAAGCTCCGGTGATTCCCAGGCCCGTGGTGGTGGGCTTATCTGCCGTTATACTGGGGCTGATAGCTGGGGCAATATTAATGGGTTTAACCGGTAATAATCCCTTTGAAGGCTATCAATACCTTTTTAAAGGCGGCTTGATGAGTGTTGAAAGGATCGGTGATACCCTGGCGACTGCAACGCCCTTGATCCTCACAGGTCTTTCGGTGGCCTTTGCCTTTAGAACGGGACTCTTTAATATCGGTGCCTCCGGGCAGATGCTCTTTGGCGGATTTTTAGCTACAGCCGTTGCTCTTTCATGGACCGCCCTCCCCAGACCGGTTCTGCTTCTTTGTATTCTGCTGGCAGGTATTTTTGGCGGCGCTCTTTGGGGGCTTGTACCCGGACTGCTTAAGGCCCTGTTTAATGTACATGAGGTGGTATGCACCATCATGATGAACTGGATCGCCTATTGGACCATCTATTATCAGATCCCCAAATATTTTAAAGGTGCTTTCCTTGAAACAGAATCAGCAAAGATTGCCGATGCGGCTTCCTTGAAGGCTCCCTGGCTTACAAATCTTTTCGATGGGTCCTATGTTAATTACGGATTGTTTTTAGGTATTTTCGCCATGATTATTGTGTCCATCATACTGAATAAAACCGTTTTAGGTTTCGAATTAAAATCCGCTGGGTTTAATCGTCATGCCTCGGAATATGCGGGGATGAAGGTTAATCGGAATATCGTATTATCCATGTGTATTGCCGGAGGACTGGCCGGTCTAGGTGGTGTGACATTATACACCGGCTACGCTGGAAATATACAGATTGGAGTGTTACCCTCCCAGGGGTTTGATGGAATCGCCGTTGCTCTACTGGCTGCTAATTCTCCCATTGGTGTATTCGCTTCTGCGCTGTTTTTTGGAATGCTCCATTCCGGAAAGGGTTTTATGAATGCCATGACCAATGTACCACCGGAAATAGGCGATACCATAATTGCTACCATCATCTATTTCGCTGCCACTAGTGTGTTGATTGAACGGGTATTGGATAAGATTAAATCCAAAAGAAGGGGGGATAAATAATATGTGGGATATTGTCAGAAGTATTTTTCCCTATGCCATAGCCTATACCATTCCTCTATTGATCACAGCCTTGGGGGGATTATTCAGCGAGCGTTCCGGTGTGGTAAATATCGGTCTGGAAGGTATGATGGTGGTGGGCTCTTTTACCTCAGCCCTTACCATTTCATCGCTCTATCCGATTATGGGTAATAGTGCCATTTGGGTGGGTTTGTTGGCCTCCATGGTGCTTACAGCTCTTTTTTCATTGTTACATGCCTTTGCATCTATCAATCTTAATGCTAATCAAATTATCAGTGGTACAGCCATTAATATGATCGCCGGAGCCCTAACTGTTTTCTTTGCCAGAAATATAACAGGCAGCGGTAATATTCGTATAGTCACTGGATTGCTCAGAAAAAATATCCCTCTGCTGCATCGAATCCCCATAATTGGTAAGCTATTTTTTACTCAAACCTATGCAACCACATGGCTGGTATTATTAATTCTTCTAATCAGCTGGTATGTACTCTACAAAACGCCCTTCGGACTGAGGCTTAGGGCCTGTGGAGAACATCCCCAAGCGGCAGATGCTGCTGGGGTGAATGTTTACTTTATGCGATACTTGGGTGTCTCTATCTCGGGAGCCTTTGCAGGCCTTGGCGGAGCGGTGATACTGGTAACCTATTCAGGAGAATTCAACGGATCTGTTGCCGGTCTGGGTTTCTTGGCATTGGCCTCACTGATTTTTGGACAATGGAAACCCCTGGGTATTTTAGCCTCTACCTTTTTCTTCGGATTTGCCAGCACCGTGGCCAATGTGAGTCAGGTGGTACCGGCGTTGTCCAATATTCCAGGATTGATACTCAAGGCATTCCCCTATGTGGTGACCTTAATAGCCTTGGTTCTTTTCAGCCGCAGGTCTCAAGCTCCTCGCGCTATTGGAGAGCCCTTTGATCAGGGTAAGAGATAGGTTTATTCATGGGCTCTAAAACAGGCTACTCGATGGTTGGGGCTTAGCTCTTTCAGTTGTGGTCTTTCTTCTTTACATTTATCTATGGCCAAGGGACATCGGGCCTGAAAGGCGCAGCCCCTGGGCAGTTGGATAAGGCTGGGAACTTCACCTTCCAACCCCGGGGGATTTTCCAGGGGTTTCCCGTCAATCTTTGGAGCCGCCGCCATTAATAGTTCAGTATAGGGATGACGGGGATTATTATAGAGCTCTCGACTGGGGGCCTCTTCCACCATATTTCCGGCGTACATCACTGCTACTTTATCACAAAGGTAGAATACGACACTTAGATTATGGGCGATAAAAAGGTAGGCCGTTCCAAGTTCTTTTTGAATATCCAATAGAAGATTCAAGATTTGTGATTGAATGGATACATCCAAGCTGGAAACCGGTTCATCGCAGACAATAAATTCCGGTTGAAGGGCCACGGCCCGGGCTATGTTAATACGCTGCCGTTGTCCGCCTGAGAATTCATGGGGATATTTATGCAGAGCCTCTCTGGGTAAACCCACCAAATCCAGGTATTTCAGGGCTGTGCTTTCCCATTGATTGCTCTTTATATGTCCGTGTTCAACCGGAGCCTCGGTGATGATACGTCCAATCTGCTGTTTGGGGTTCAACGACTGATAGGGGTCTTGAAAGATATATTGCAGCTTTAAGCGTTCTTTCCGCATTTCTTTTTTTGGGAAGGCCCTAAAGTTTATTCGCTCTTCAGCATTGCTAAACTTCTTTATTTCGGAATTACTGGGTTTTATAAGAGAATTAAAGTCTTCTTTCTTTTTTTCAAAATCAAGAATCTCCTGGGAGGTTCTATTGAAATAAACCTGGCCGGAATCGGGCTCTATCATTCTTAATAGACTTCGCCCGGTGGTGGTTTTTCCGCACCCCGATTCACCCACCAGCCCCAGGATTTCTCCTCTATTAACGGTGAAGGAAATACCATTGAGCGCGTGGACTTTCTCCTTGGAAAAGGAAAATCCGCTGGCCTTAAGTGGGTAATGTTTAATCAGATCTTTTACCACCAATAAAGGATCCCCCTGCTGTGGCGCAGTGTTATTTGATGGATCAATCTTATTTAATGGAGTATTTTTGGGTGAATTCATTTTTGGTCCTCTTTGTTATACAGCCAGCAGCGGACTTGTCTCTCTCCTATATTAAATAAGGGCGGTTCTTCCTGGGTACAACGTTTAAAACATTTGTTACACCGTGGGGCATAGGTACAGCCCACGGGTCTACGATGACTTGGAGGAACCTGGCCTTTGATGGTAAACAATTCAATTTCATCTTTGAACAGACCCATTCTGGGAATGGCCTTCATCAGATCTTCTCCGTAGGGATGAAGAGGTTTTTTAAAAAAATCCACCGAACTGCTTTTCTCAAAAATCCTGCCTGCATAGAGTAACATCAGATTGTCGGCAAATCCGTCTATCAGCTCCAAATCATGGGTTACAAAGATCATGGACATATTATATCGTCGGACCTGTTCTTTCAGCAGGTTGATGATTTGGGCCTGTACCGTGACATCTAAGGCGGTGGTGGGTTCATCGGCCAGTAATATTTGAGGTTCACAGCTGATAGCCAGGGCTGTCATGGCCCGTTGCAGCATTCCACCGGAAAGTTGGAAGGGGTAATCCTTCACCCTTCGGTTTGCTTCGGCGATTCTCACCTGGTCAAGTAGATGTTCTGCGGTTTTTAAGGCCTCTTCCTTGGCTGTTCCACGGTGGATTTTCAGTGCCTCCGCTATTTGAGATCCCAGAGGGAATAGGGGATTAAAACTTGCTGCCGGTTCCTGAAAGATCATGGCGATTTCCGAACCGCGAATTTTCTGGAGTTTTTCATCGCTTAGAGAAAGAATATCTTGTCCCTGAAAGAGAACCTGAGACTGTGGATCGATCTCGCCGGGGGATTCAATGAGCTTCATCAATGAAAGAGCCGTGACACTCTTGCCGCAGCCCGATTCTCCGACTACGGCAAGAATCTCGTTTTCTTCCAGGGAAAAACTTATATCTTCCACGGCAATCAACTGATGTTCCAGAAGATTAAACCGGGTGGTTAGATTTTTTACTTCCAATAAACTCATGGTAATTCTCCTATCCCTTGGCCTTGGGGTCCAGGGCATCTTTCACGGCATAGCCAAAGGCGAAGAAACTGAATACCGTGATAATAATGACCAGAGCAGGGTAGAGTATCCAGGGGTAATGATTCAGGATATTGATATCCATGGCTGAGCTCATCAGCATTCCCCAGCTGACCGAGGGTTCGGTTATGCCTAAACCCAGAAAACTTAAACCGGTCTCTCCTAAAATCACACCGGGAATAGCCAAAGTGATACCCAGTATAAGTATATTACGTATTTGGGGTAAGATATGCCGGAAAATAATCTTTAAGCGGGGAATGCCGGCAATCTCAGCGGCCAAAACATAATCTGCATTTTTTAAGGATAGCACCCAGTT
>JAQICO010000428.1 GCA_027858495.1 Spirochaetaceae bacterium | reverse complement strand
CTACTATGGACAATAATACAGCAGAAAAAATCATCATGGGCGAATCAAAATCTCCATTGAATTTGTGAATACTCACTGCAGCCATTGTAAGCGATAAAATAGTACATATAAAATGATATAGTAAATAATAAGCAGAATATTTTGCGGGCCCTAATTCCTTTGATTTAGCAGGAACATTAACAGATGGTTTTAGAGTAATTAAACTATGAAGAATTAATAGTAAGCCCAGCAAGGCCAGGGGAAATAAAGCAACCAAGAGGTTCCGATGCCCCTGATTGACCATGGGTACAAGTTCAGAGGGACTTCCTAATAGTTCTGCAAACCCAAGGACCCAATAAATAACCAATACAATGTAGCGGAAAAAAATATAAATAGATAAAGCCCCAAAAGCTTGAAATACAGGATGAAACTGACGGCCATATACCCGGCGGATAGTAAAAAAAGAGGCCAAAGCCATAAAAAAGATCCATGGAATTCCCAAACCGGTAATCAACGAGGAGAGTTGAACATAGGATGAATAGGCCGCAACATATTCATCACCAATACGGGAGAGTAAAAAACTAGGAAGAACTGATCCATATGCAGGTAATAGAAATAAAAGGTTCATCACCCACAGTAATGCTAATTGGGCGATAAAATCCCCCCTGCTTGGTTTTTTCTCATCCAGGGAATAAAGATCCCTAAGGTAATTTACTATAGCTTTCATATTTTCAGCACTCCCAATATTTATTTTCTATTGAGTATATCATAATAATCCAGAAGAAATTGATAAAGTGCGATTCCTCAAAGCCATAAAACATTTGCTTTCAAATAAAAGATGAGTTAAGCTGAAACCGGAGGAAAATATGAGTAAAAAAGTAATAACCCTTAAAGAATTTGCCCAGGAATTAACCCAACGGCTGAACAATGGAAAAACTGTGGACTGCTGCAAGGAAGAATTGATAAATCTGGCAAAAATTGTAGAAAAGAAACTGCCCGATGAAAAAATTGAAGTGATGTGGAAAGACTGAGATTCTAGAATTTCACCGATTATTCAACTAAAAGACCAGAGAGAATAGCCTGCATCTGTTTCTGAACACTTTTGTAGGGCTGATCTTTTAGATTATCAAATAGATAGAGTTTCGCCTCTGCACCGCAGTACCCCCAAATCTTTTCTCCCCAAAGTTTCTTTAACCAATAGAAATCCAATGCCCCATCAGCTGTAACGATGATATGGATTTTTTTTCCCTTTAGCAGGGGATTCTTATTTTTTTCCATAAACTCCTCACCCTGCCAGCTGTAGGCTACTTCGGCTGTGAGCACTCTATCCAGCCAGCCCTTTAAAATTGCCGGAGGCATGGACCACCAATCGGGATAAAGAAGAATAATCCGATCTGATTGGATCAGCTCTCTTTGATGTTGTCCAATCAGATCATCGGTACTGATGCCCCGTTGGATTTCCTCTACAGGAAGAATACAGGGAAAATCCTCCCGGTATAAATCATGGGGAAAAAGGTCCTGCCGCTGTATTTTGTTGCAAAGACCTTGGTAGAGGCTATAGTTCAGGCTTTCCCTGGATGGATGGGCTAGAACAATCATAGAATTCATGGAAACCTCCTGCTTTTAAGTTCGGCCAGTTTGATATATTAACAATTGAACTTTTTCCAGTTTGATATATTAACAATTGAACTTTTTAAAGAATCTCAGCTGTGATAATATGAATCATGAAAATCGACAGACTGCTATCCATTCTACTGCTGCTGATAAAAAAGCAGAGGGTCACCGCACCGGAACTGGCCAATTATTTTGAAACCAGTGTGCGGACCATCTACCGGGATATGGATACCCTGTCTCTGGCAGGAATACCCCTTATATCTGAACAGGGTACGGGAGGCGGATACTCCATCATGCCGGGATTTATATTGGATAAACAGGTCTTCAAGGTGGATGAATTACTTGCCCTGATGGCAGGTTTGAAGGGCATGGAGGCAGTGATAGGCGGTGAAACCTATCGAAAGACCGTGGAAAAGGTCAGCAATCTTGCCCCGGAAGCCGGTGATCCAACTCTTGAAATTGACTTTTTTGGCTGGGACGAGGGCAATCGCATTCGCCAAAATGTACAGCTGCTCCATGGAGCCATTGCCTCCCATCAGGCAGTCCAATTCCACTATACCAACCTTAAAAATGAGAATCTTCAACGCAGGGTGGATCCCTACAAGCTATTTTTCCGGGGCAACCACTGGTACATCATGGGGTACTGCAATACCAGGCAGGACTACCGTTTTTTTCGTATATCCCGCATGGAAAATTTGGAACAACTGGCTCAAACTTTTATCCTAAGGGAAGATTCCAAGGGTCAGTGGGATAAAATAAAATCCATGCCGCACCATTCTCCGGTACAGGAAATAAAGCTGCATATCCTAAGCGGAGCAGCAGCTAAGGCCCGAGAATATTTTTCCAAAGAGAATATTAGTCTCCGGGAAGACGGTAGCTTAATGGTACAGGTGAGTTATCCCGTGGATGAATGGGTCTATAGCTACTTGATGAGCTATGGAGAGCAAATTATTATACTCCAGCCCCAAACGCTGCGTGAGGAATTATTACGTAGAGCACAAAATTTCATAAATCAGAATAAAAATATTCAAAGCTGACATACAGATGTCAGGTATGTTGAAATAGAATGGATTAATCCAAAGGATAGAGGAGAAAACCATGGAAACCATGATTGCCAAATGCGGAATCGACTGCGCCCAGTGTGACGCCTATAAAGCCACAATTGAAGACAGCGATGAACTTAGAGTAAAGACAGCCCAGCAATGGTCTAAAATGTTCGGACATCAGATTGATCCTATAACCATTAACTGTATGGGCTGTCAGAGCCAGGAAACACTTTTCAGCCATTGTCAGGTTTGCGGAATCAGAAGCTGCGCCAATGAAAAGGGTTTAACCACCTGTGCCGACTGCCCGGACTACGGATGTGAGAAGGTTCAGCAGATATGGAATCACGACGGGAAGATTAAAGAGAATCTGGAAAGATTAAGGGCCTGAGAATAGGGTTAGGGAAAGAAACAAGGAGCGTCATTCGACCGCTTCGGTTATTTAACCTATAAAATAACAACGGAAAGCTCCGAAGGCACAGAAAGGAAATGACTAGGCAAGGGAATTGATTCAAAGAAATATTAAATATTTATAGGTTAAAATCTGATATTCCCTCCCATTCACCTTCCGTTTTTCAGTGCTTTCCGTTGTTTAAGATCCTCTTCCCTTCCCTTCCCTCTTATCTTTCCCATCCGGGTGATCCACTATGAGAATTGTCAAGCACTCATTATAGAATCCTTACTCTTTTGGATCATTTTTCTATATGTACGCAGTTTCGTAGAATATAGATCTGAATCTACAAACCTGTATATTTC
>JAQICO010000229.1 GCA_027858495.1 Spirochaetaceae bacterium | reverse complement strand
CAAGCCACAATTTCTGATTGTGCATAGAAAGGAGTTTTTTATGATTAAATTTATTCTTGGAATTTTAATGGGTCTATCAAGTCTTGCATTATTTATTCAGAATATTGAAGTAGTTCAGGTTAATTTTCTTATTTGGACTATATCCATGCCCAGGTTTCTTTTACTTTTTACAATGCTTGCCATAGGATTATTTATTGGTTGGTTAATAAGTAGTCTAAAGCATATTAAAAGAAAGAAAAATCAATAACAGTATCCATACAAGAGAATCTTTTTGTTCGTAAGGTTCTCTTATGTTTTTTTGTTTTTTTCTAATACCTTTAATTCTGCCAATATACTCATATTTTAGAATAAATCGGGTTCAATGAGCTTTAAGAATAGAATAGGCTAATCTATCGAAGATTTATTAGGGATAAAAAACGTTAAGAAACAGGGTCATTGAATGTTGGTGAGAAGTAGATTAAAAAGTACATTCTTCCTCTTTTGCTTCTGCTCTATGGCTCTTTTTTCTGAAATAGGATTAGGCTCTGCACTCATTCCAAATCCTTGGCATAGCTTCCTGAATCCATCTTTCATCAATAATGAACCTTATCTGAAATCAAGTAATATACGATTTATGGTTCCCTATGGAATTATTCAGGGCTTAAACCCCAAAGTATTACCTGACGAGATCTGGAGTAATAATGAGGATGGATTTGATTTACTCACATTTTATATCCATCTTAGTAATCCCTCCTTATTAATTTTTAATCCTCCAGAAAGTCCCGATGGTATAAACATTTCCATTTCTAAAACTTCTATAAAACTAAACGACATCAATGGGGATTCAATCGATTTAACCAGCATTCCAGCCATTAACGGAATTAGTGTAGCCAATTCCAGTTTAATACCCGGCCCCATTCTAAAGACATCATTCCCCATTGGACCAGTATATTTAGGACTTGGAATTTTTGCCGGAACAAGTGGCTATACCATAAGGATGAATGATGAACTTTACTATGGATTCGACCAGTCACAATTCGATACCAATACGACTATTCATCTTGAAATCGAGGGAGATGTCAGAGCGGGAACCTTTGAGAGTCTCTCCATGCCTATTCCATTGCTAAACAATGTTATGAGGCATAATTCATTGGAATTCACTCCCAAGATCCTGGTATATCAAACCATAGTATCCTCTTATTTTCACCTCAATAGTGTTGCCGCAATCCCGGATTCCATTTCAAATGTCACAATGCAAAGCGATATAGAATCTTTCCTCATTTATCCTGGAAGTGGAATAGGATTAGGAGCCCGATTAGACGGAGGATTGGAATTCACAAGAGATTCGCTGATTCTTGGTTTTTCCATTTTAAATATTGCCGGTATAAATGCAAATAAAATTGAAAAAGATGAATCAAAGATATGGGAATATAACAGTGAGTTAGAGCAGGTTTTTATTCTCAATGCAGCCTATGACTTCAGGGTCAATGGAATCTGGAATCTTCTGCTGGTTACAGATACGACCTACCATAATCTTGTCATGGGACATGTTGGGGCGATGTTGCACTCAGAAAAACAGGCCATAAAAATGGGGGTTGGTTGGGAAAATCTGTTTATTCTAGGTATAGGATATACCCGGACTCCAGGAAATATCTCTATTGAAGTCGGATTACAATATAAATATCCAGTTTTTGACCAGGGGATTTTAGGTCTAACCACTCTTATTGGATTTAAGTTATGAAAAAAATATTATTTAGCATAACCTTTTTCTTGTTCACTCTCTCATGCACATACGACTCCCTAATAACAGTGGAGCTGGATGTCCTTTCCTTTTTAGAATCTAGTGAATTCCTGAGCAATGTGACGATCCCTGCAATTTCTCAATTAGAAATTTATCTTCTTCCGGAGATTCAGCTTGATTTAGCTAATAATGGACCCGATGCGCTCCAAAGTAACGGAGTTATTATCGATTTCCCCGACTATGAAGGTATTCCCTTCGACAATTATGTTGTCACGTTGTCCATTCATACAAGGATTAAGAATCTTTCGAATACCCAATCCTTAAGTTCCACTAGTTTTATTTTGTATATTGATGAGATAAACAGTACGGATATATACGATGAAGGTATACCTTTGGAGATATTCTCTTTTGACGCCATGGCCCCTTTAACAGAAAAGGTGTATATACAGCACTATAAACTTTCGGACCTTTCTGCTATAGCATCCATTTTAAGAAGCGGAAAAATGAAAATGGGCCTTAATTTCCAATCGACAGCCTCGGTAGAATCTGTCCCAATTCAATTTGAAATCAGCAAAATTTGTATCGAATTTGTTATTCCAATAAAAGAGTCTCTACCTCTGAAATAGTTCAAAACATCTACACATCTTAAAAAGTATTGAGTCATAGATATAAAAAAATTGAGTGTTGCAATATTACGCAAGATAAAATTACTGAAGAGTTATATTTTCGGTCTATGGGATTTAAAATATAGCGTCAGTTTGATTCCATTACTTCCCTGTTTTCCTGAATAATATCGATTGCCTCATAAATAAAAGTATCCCTTCCTTCTAGAATGTCTTCATAGGAATAATCTATTCTTCGATCTACAAAGTTTTTACCCCATAACGTTTCTTGGGAATCTGCCGGGTAAAGAATAACACGCGGGTATACGATCTGGATAAATTTGTCCACAGAGGAGAGTATTTGATATTCTTCTTCCTCTTTATTGGCAAAACCGCTAAAGGAACCACAATGGGGCTGACCTATAACGGTAGCATTGGGAATCAGATGGAAAATATAGGCTAAACAATCCCCTGCACTAAGGGTCATACTATCGACGATGACAACCATTGGATTATCGTATTGGCCATCGTTGATAAATGCAGGAGTATAGGGAAGATAGCTGTCTTGTATAAGTGCGCCCAATTCTCCCTCTTGTTTATTACGTCTATAGGTAAATGCATCCTTTATCATTGTTTTATCGAAAAGTTTGGAAAATGCACCCATCACTTGGCTAAGATAGCCCCCTGTATTTTGTCTTAAGTCTATAATTAAACCCTCTGTATCCATCAATGAAGTTATGGCATCATCAAACTCACTATTAAAATAGGAACTGTCTTGGTAGGCTGCTTCTGAGTTTATACCTACCGAGGTCATTTGGAGATACCCTATTTCACCTATTCTACCTATGCTATAAAAGCTATCGGTGTTTACATCCATCACTAAGTCGGGATGCTCAAAGGGCATTTCCCAATAGGGCTTATCCAAAACATAGTCGTTGGGAACCACTTCAACCAATTCTATTTCACCATTGCTGCGTTTAAGGGTAAAGCTTTGAAATAAGGCTAAATTCCTTGTGATGCTTTTCATCCAATTAAAATGAATGGCTTCTTCGTTTGTTCCTGCAGCAATAAGAAAGGGGATCTGTGAATGGATCAGAGGCTCAAACCACTGCTCCCAGGGGATTCCATTCACCGCAATTACTTCATCACCGATTTTCCAATGGTAGGGATTTCCTGGAATAAAAGAGGATACAACCAATCTATCTCCTTCACAAAGAGTAAAATGTGCATCCACCGAAGATATCCCAAATTTGAAAGGAATCACGATAACTTGCGGTGACCTATGGAGGAATACTGAATCATTAAATATTCTATTTGGAATTCCCTTACAATGAGCGTCTTTTAGCTCATAGTTTAAACGGGTAAAGGCACCAAAGACCTGACTGTGGTAAT
>JAQICO010000208.1 GCA_027858495.1 Spirochaetaceae bacterium | reverse complement strand
CGCAGAAATCAGCGGACCTTTGGCTCCTGGTGATTTATCTAAGGATCTTGAGTTTTCTCCCTACCAGGGATTTACCTTTGGATTGGATTTAACCCTCCAGAGTAGTAAAAAATATATTTTAGGATTTTCCCTGATGAATCTTTTGCCTCTGCTGAGATCTTCCTTTGATGAAAATGAATTTACCTCCCTGGTATTTAAGATCAGCTATAAACCCTAGATCTGAATTGATAGATAAAAGTCTGGTAATGCCTCATACTTCCTGTTATTATAGATTAATCATTAAAAAATATGCGGAGGAATTATGAATTTCCAATGGAAAATATTTATAGATTTGGGGATTATTTCCTTGGCCCTCTTATTGGGGACATTGATTCGAGGTAAAGTGAAGTTCTTTCAGACCTATCTGATACCCAATTCTTTGACCGCCGGGTTTCTGTTGCTGCCCTTTTATAATTTTCTGGCACCCCGAATGGGTCTGGATACCCTATCCCTGGAAAATTTAGTATATCATTTTTTAAATCTTTCCTTTATTGCCATGATCTTAAGGGTCAGTCCAAAGCGCGAAAAAAAACGTAATCTTAACGTTCTGGCCACAGCCACCTCGTTGTTAACTCAATACGCTATTCAATGCTTTTTTGGTACTTTGATCGTATTAATTCTAATTGAGACCATCATGCCAGATCTATTTCCCGGATTTGGATTATTCGCCACCCTAGGGTATTCTCTGGGGCCAGGTCAAGCCTTTGCTATCGGTTCTGGATGGGAAGCCATGGGTTTTGAGGGTATGGCCGATGTGGGCCTGACATTTGGCGCACTTGGTTTTGTCTGGGCGTGTTTTGGCGGTATTTTCCTGGTCAATTATGGACTGCGAAAGGGTTGGCTTCAGCAGAGTAAATTTGACCGTTTTAATCAAGGCACCATCCGGGCGGGTGTTGCCGGAAAGAAAGATACCCCTGAATCTGCAGAAGTGAAGGATTTTACAACCCCCGAGGCCATTGATCCCATGAGTTTTAACATTGCCATGGTTATGGGAACCTACCTGTTTTCCTACCTCCTGCTGCGTTTAATATCCTGGGGTTTGCATTTTCTCGGTCCTATCGGTGATGATTTGGCCGTGAATCTTTGGGGTATAATGTTTATATTTTCAGCCCTTACCGCCATGTTGGTCAAGGCTGCCATGGGTGGCTTAAAAATAAGCTATATTGTGGATAACAACCGATTGACCCGAATATCGGGCTTTGCGGTGGACTTTATGGTAGCTGCTGCGGTGGGAGCTATCTCCATTGCTGTGGTTGCTGAATACTGGATTCCCATCACCCTCATGGCTGTGATCATCGGTCTTATCAGCACCTTCACTCATATTTGGCTGTCCAGCAGGATTTTTTCAGACCATGCCTTTTATCGAACGGTACTCTGTTACGGTGCAATTACGGGAACCCTTCCTACCGGGCTGGCCCTGCTGCGGATCATCGATCCAAACTTTGAAACACCGGCCTCCAGAGATTATATGTATGCTTCGGGTATTGTCTTTCTCTTTGCCATCCCCATCATTTTAACAGCAAATATGCCAGCCAAGGGAGCCTTGGCTGGATCCTTGCAGAATACATGGCTGGTCTTGGGAATGTACGGTTTATATCTGCTTTTCCTCTTTGTTGTGTATTTATTACTTTCGGGCAACCGTCGTTTTAAAGATCCTTCACAGATGTGGCTACATAACTAAGGACTATCAGGGGTTAAGGTGGATCTAGAGCGATTAAAACAGCAGATGAACTTTCTCCATGAGGTGGATAAGGTCAAAGCTATTCTTCGAAAGACCATGCTATTTCATCAAGACAGGGTGGAGAACGACGCGGAACATTCCTGGCATATTTCTTTAATGGCGGTGGTTTTACAGGAATATTCCAATGAACCGGTAGACCTGCTGCGTGTTCTTAAAATGCTACTGATACACGATTTAGTTGAAATCGACCACGGCGATACCATGGTTTATGATAAAGGCGCTCAGCAGAATTTGGAAGAAGAGGAAACAGCCCGGCGAATATTCGCTATGCTGCCCAAAGAGCAGTCCGCTGAATTTCTAGATCTGTGGCAGGAATTCGAAGCACGTAAGAGCCCCGATGCCCGCTACGCCACAGTGCTTGACCGGATGGAGCCGGTTTTGCAGAATCTTTTTAGACAGGGGGGGACCTGGCCGAAATATTCCATCACCCGGCAGCAGGTCATTGGAGTGAATCAGTGGATTGCTTTGGGTTCCCAGGATATTTGGGATTATCTGGAAGAACAGATTCATCAATGTTTCGATAGTCTGGATAAAAAATAGCTCAGGAACATCCATAATTCCTATTTAAAGTTAACCTGATTAATAAGAAAACATATTTAAGGAACAGACCATGAATCCCTATATCAACGATGAATTATTTCATTTCCTATTAGACCTACAAGAGAATAATAACCGTAGCTGGTTCCATGAAAATAAAAACCGCTTTGAAGAAAAGTTCCGTGAGCCTCTGCAGCATTTCATCCAGGATTTTCAGGAACCCCTCGCCTCAATTAGTCCTTGTTATACCGCCGATCCACGAAAGCAGGGGGGCAGTCTTTTCCGTATATACCGGGATGTACGGTTCTCTAAAAATAAAGAGCCCTATAAAACCCACGCAGGCCTGCACTTTCGACATATCGTAGCCAAGGATGTTCATGCCCCGGGTTTTTATCTGCATCTATCCGTGGAGGAATGTTTCTTTGGCGCGGGGATTTGGCATCCCATAGGGGAGGATTTAAAGGCGCTGCGAAGTTTTATTCAGGATAACGCGGAGCGCTGGCAGAAGGTAAAGAATCAGAGCTTGAAGGCCCGACTTCCTTTGACCGGGGATCGACTGAAACGCCCTCCTCGGGGATTTTCTGCCGATGACCCAATGATTGAAGATCTTAAATGGAAGGATTTTATCCTATCCAGAGAACTCGGTCTGGATGAAGTGAGGAGTGGGGATTTCATGAAAAAATATACCGGACTATGTAAAGACTCCATGGTGTTGATGGATTTTATCTGCGATGCTCTTAATCTGGAGAAATAAAAAGAGGCTGTTGCAAAAGCCCCTATATGAAGCAGCAGGTGGCACTCAGGCCTGATTCCTCAGCCTGTCCTGCTCCTCTATATTGTCTGCGTCCCAGGGATAACAGATCCAGTCATCGGCCAGTTCAAGGCCATGGAACACATGTTTCACCTTGGCAGGCATCACATGGGCCTTGGGCTTGTTTTTATTATGCAGTACAGCCACGGCAACTTCTTCGGGCTGGTGTTTGAACAGTTCATCCAGGCAGAAACCGATGGTTGCCCGGGTATCGTCCACTTCATCTACCAAAAGAATCCGGCGTCCTTTGATTTGGCTTTCCGGTTTATCCAGCCATTGGGTTATGATGGGTTTCTCCGCCGGAGTATCGTTTAAATCGTAGTAGGCAATCCCCACGGTGATAATGGGAATGCGTAGAAAGTTTCTTAACATTCTGGCCGGAATAAATCCTCCGGTTCCAATGGCAACCATCATATCCGGTTTAAAATCCGATTCTGCAATCTGGCGGTTCATCTATTTGACGCAATTATGTATATCGTTATAGCTGAAGTATTTTTTCATAGAGCTATTTTAATGTGGAGGGGTGAGTTTTGCAAGGGCTGTATTATCGCTTACTTTTAATTCCGACAATAAAAATATTAATGTATAATATTGGTTTGACTAAGAAAACATTCAACCCATGGATGCCTCATGAAAAATAAATTCCTTCTCTTCTTTTTGATTTCACTCCTGGTTGCGGTCTGCCCATGGGTAACTTAACCAGCCAGGTCTTTGCTAATTTCTATTTGGATCCCTTTTATCATTATAAAACATTTTTTAGGTATCAAATATTACGGTCGCTATGTGGATGATTTTATATAAAAGCAAGAATGTTTTAGCAGCTGACAGAATTATAACCTGGGGCCTTAAATGTGTAATTCAGAACTGTGTTCCATCCGGTAAGCCTAATAACTTAAAGTAGTTTCCTGAAGATCCCCGGGGCTAATCCCCTAATTAATAGCAGAGGCCGCAAACAAAAATATTGCCTGGCCCGGGGAGAACCATTATAATGAAAGATATGAAAGCCCAACGTCCGTTGAATCCATTGGCCGATTACTTTGTCCGCACCCTTTTTGGCACCGAGGAGAATAAAGATCTGCTGAAAGACTTTATCAACTCGGTGTTCCACCAGAGTGGAACACCCGAAGTGGTGGAGCTGACCCTGCAGAGCCCCTTCAACCTGAAGTCCCGCCGGGACGATAAGGAAACGGTGATGGATGTCAAGGCAAAGGATAACCAGGGAAGGATCATCAATGTAGAGGTTCAGATTGCCCGGCAGCGTGCCTTCGATCACCGGAGTCTCTTTTATTGGGCCCAGAACTACCACAGCCAGTTGACCGAAGGGCAGGTTTACAGCCGGTTGGAACCTACCATCTGTATCAATCTGATCAGCTTCACCCTCTTCCCTGAACTGGAAAAATTCCACAATTGTTTTATCTTGACCGAAAAAGATCAGCCTGAGTACAGGCTAAGCGATCAATTGGAGATTCACTTTGTGGAGTTACCCAAACTTAAGAACATGGAAGACCGGGATTTTCAGGACCGCTTAAAGATGTGGTGCTACTATTTTGGAATGGAAGGCTATTTAGAGGAGGAAGATATGCCCATACTACTTAAAGATGACAGTCTGTTTAAAAAAGCCCACCGTGAATACGACCATTTCACAGTGGATCAGGAAAAGCTAATCTTGGCCGAGGCCCGGGAAAAATGGCTGAAGGATTACAACAGTCGCATGCAGGATGCCGAGGAAATCGGCATGGAGAAAGGCATAGAGAAAGGCATAGAGAAACAGCGTCAGGCCTCTGCCCAGGAAACGGCCCTTAAAATGAGAACTGAGAATCTGGATCTTGCTCTTATCTCCAGAGTTACAGGTTTGACTGAAGAGGAAATTACCGCGCTGTAAAAAAAAAGTCCCAATGAGCTTATTCCAATTATGAAAAAGAGCTCTATCAAGGGACTTCCTTTGCATTCTGCCTTCATTGAGATGAGAGACTGTCAAGTTTTCTTTGAAAGGAGCTGTTAGATGGTTCTATTTCAATGGCCCTAGAATAGGCCTGGTATGCCTCATCCAGACTCTTTTGTTCTCTATATATGTCTCCCAGGGCAACCCATGCATTTTCTTCCTGTGAATCTATGTTAA
This sequence comes from Spirochaetaceae bacterium, assembly GCA_027858495.1. Taxonomy (GTDB): domain Bacteria; phylum Spirochaetota; class Spirochaetia; order DSM-2461; family DSM-2461; genus JAQICO01. Next base: position 15,741 of record JAQICO010000208.1, on the reverse strand, counting down.
GAGCCTGCAAAAACAACTCTATAGCCTCGTCGTATTTTTCCAATCTACGGTAAGCTCTGCCCAGCCAAATATAGGACCAGGAATAGTCGGGATTTAATTCCAAGGCTTGTTGAAAGGGAGCCAGGGCTTGTTCATAGAGGGATTGTCGATAGAAGGACTTTCCTAAATCCCTCCAGTAGGTAGACCCTAGGGGATTTTGCTCAACCAGGTCTTGAAAAACCATCTGGGCCTCCAAGTATTTTTCTTGGTTATAATAACTTTCTCCGAGCAAGTCTAACATCTTCCCATTCCCGGGATCCATTTTCAGCCCTTCGAGCAGGGTTAATTCAGCAGAAACCCAATCTTTTATTTCTATTTGGATTTCACTGATTCGGATATAGGCTTCTATGTTTTTCGAGTCAATATTCAGCAGCTGTCTATAGCTGTCCTGGGCGTTTTGATATTCCTCCAGTTCTTCATAGCTTTGGGCTAATAAAAGAATAAAACGGGAATCCTCGGGAAACATATTAACCTGGGAATGCAATTCTTTATTTGCTCCAGACCAATCTTCCTGCAGTATCAATAATTGGTCCAGCTGCAGATACCAATAGGGATTTTGTGGTTCTTGCTGAATTTTTTGAAGATAGACACTTTGTGAATTCTCAACCAGTTCCAGATTATCATTGATGGAGTCAGATAAATCAGGATTTAAATTTAAGGCTTGAGAATAATACTCCTTGGCACCTTGGATATCCTCGGTAAATTGGTAGGCCTTTCCTGCGCTGTACCAGATATAGGCATTGTCCTTTATTCCTTCCAGTGCCTTGTCGAATAAATCCCGGGCCGCTGGAAAGTTTTCCAAGTAGAATTGTTCTTTTCCTGCTAGATAGTAGCTGTAATAATCCGAGTTATCCAGAGCCAGTACATGTTCATAGGCTTCCAGAGCCTGGCTATGCTGATCTAAATCGGATAATAAATCTCCATAAACCTTCCATGCCTTGATATATCCTGAATCCAGTTTAATGGCAAAGCCAATATGTTCCAGGGCTATATCAACCTGACCCATCTTTTTATGCAGGAATCCCAGATTATAATGCAGCACCGGTGATTCCGGATGTATTTCTATGGACTCTAGCAATATTTCTATGGCCTCCTGATTTTTATCCAGAAGACTCAAAACGGTTGAGAGATTCAGCCAGTAGGAGGATTCCTGAGGATTTAATTCCAAGGCTCTTCTATAGGAATCTTCCGCAGCGATTAAATCACCTCTTTTTCTTTGAAGCAGGCCCAGATTATTCCACGCATGGGCATAACGTGGATTTAAAGCCAGCAGGAGTTTATATTGTTCTTCCGCTCGGTCTAAATCTCCTACCCTTCGGAATAATACCGCTAAATTTAATCGGGCCTTTTCATCCTGAGGATCTAAAACCAAGCATTGTTGATAGGAGTCAATTGCCTGGTTTAATAAACCCAAATCATTATAAACCAAACCCAGATTATACCAGGCTGCCTGGTGGCCCTCTTCTATTTTCAATACCTCTAAAAAACTATTTTTGGCATTTAGAAAATTCCCTTCCTTGATAAATACTAAACCCAAATTATATAGAGCCGCAGAATATTGCGGATTTATTTCCAGCGCTTTTTCAAATTGGGCTTGCGCCTGTTCCCATCGTTCCTGGGCCATATAGGCCAGGCCGAGATTATTTAAAATATTTGGTGATGTCTGTTCTGATTCATTCCAGGATTCTAAAAAGTATTCTTCAGCCTTTTCCCATTCTCCCTTATTATAATAGGCTCTGGCAAGTTGAAATAAACTTCCTGATTTATCGGATAAACGGGGTAGGTTCTCTTCTAGCAGTTCCATGGCTTGATCCAGAAGATTTTCTTCAATAAGAATTTGTGCCATCATGATGATAATTGGACTTTTCTCTCCGACGATCCGTGTAGAATCTTCCAGAATATCCATGGCCTTTTCCCAGTTCCCCGCCAGCAGTTCTATATTGGCCAATCCTATGTATAACTCGGGAATGGAATTGTCCAATCGGCTGATTTCCTGGTAAACCATGAGAGCCTTTTCAGGAGAATTCAACTGGTCCAATAGTAATTCAGCCAGAGCTAACCTGGATTCAATGCTGGCTGGTTCCAACAATATGGATTCCTCAAAGGCTTTTTTTGCTCCGGGATAATTTCCCAATCGGCTGTAACACCGGCCTAAAAATCTGTAGGTTTTTGATTTTTTTTCTCCAGAGCTCAGTTCCAGGGCATGACTAAAATAATCTGCCCCAAGATCTATGCGGTTTAAGCGGTAGTAAAGCAAGCCCAAATTGTAATATGCCGGAAAGGAATTCGGTGAGATTTCTATCAGCTGAAGATAACTATTAATAGCATCGTTATATAAACCAAGATTGGTTTCCACCATGGCCAATAGAAGCCTATGGGATTCCACGTCTGAATCTTCGGGGGGATTTTCCTTTAAAAATCTATAGGCACTATCAAAATTCTCCAGCAATATATCAATGCGTACTTCGGCCATAAGCCAATCCATGGAATCTTCTTGAATATCCTGTTGGTCTTTGTATGCTTCCCATTGAGCTTTAAGTTCATCCACCGGTAGGTTCTGATGTTCCTGGAACCATTTGCTTGCTGGAGATGATGCCTCTGAGGGGAAAAATTCCATTTCCTGAGATCTTTCTCCCAGACCCTGAGCACCTGCTATGGAAGGGGAGGAATTTATTTCTATGACTAAATCGTTTCCCCGGATATCCCTGGCTGTCTTTTCAAAAAATCCCAAGGCTATTAATAAGAGCATAATAAAAATAAGAATCTTTAAGGGGGATTTTGGGCTGGACCAGATAAAGGCTTTTTTCATAGGTACTGCTCCAATTCTCTGTTGAGATATTTTGAATTTACCACTTGAATTTCCAGGCCAGGCCTGGCGTTCAGTTCAAGGATCAAGGGCCCTGAAGTTTCATCAATTACGATATCAACACCCAGATAATCTAAATCCACCGAATCAAAGGCCTTTACCGCAATCTGTAATACCTCCTTCCAATGGGGAATCTCTTGTCCTATAAGATCTAGTGAGGAATCGGGATGATGGGTGATTTTTTTACCATGGTGAGCCGCAGAAGTAAAAACACCGCTGCTTAATTCAATACCCACGCCGATGGCTCCTTGATGGAGGTTTGCCTTGCCTTCGGATTTTTCCGTTGGAATCCTTGCCATGGCCATAACCACTTGACCTTTAAAAAGAATAATTCTGATGTCGGCTACTCCATCAGCATAGATATTCTTAAAAAAAACATGGGGTGTTATCATACTTTCCACCAGAACCCTGTCATCGTTGGAACCGAAGGAATAAACTCCAAAGAGAATTTCTCCGATGTGGGTCTCTATTTCCGAGAGGCTTACAGCCCTTCCCGAGGGGCTTTGCCAATGATTGTCAGATATTTTATTTAATAACAAAATACCTCCTCCTCCACTTCCTTTGGAGGGTTTTATCACCATTTCAGGGTATTTCTGAAGTTCCTTTAGTTGATCTGAAAGGAATAGGAAATTGTCTATCACGGCCAGAGTTTTAGGAACCGGTATATTATTTTTGGTTAATATCTCCTTGGTACGAATCTTATCATCCACCTGGGGAAAATATATTCTTGGATTGTATTGGTTTATATAACGTATATTCCTCTGGTTGAGAGATAAAATATCCTCCAACGATTTAGTTCTGAACTTCATCGGTATTACCTCGGAAAATAAGCGATCTAAATCGGTAAAACTCCATTATCCGTAATCCCGTCCAATGGCCCAGCCACAGATTCATGGCTAACACCCCCAACAGCAGTTCAGGAAAAACAAGCACTAGAGCCTGTAATGCCACTGAGCGGATAATCAAGAAACATAGGGACATTACAATAAGGGTTTGAAAGAGTATCAGGCTGCTTTCTTTCACTCCTTCTTCCATCATGGTTATGGCGATTCGTTCAGAGGTTATGGTCAAAATGGCAATGGGAAAAACCGCCGCTGAGTTAAGTGCAGAAAAACCCTCCCATTCAAAAATGATGGATAATGCAGAGATGATGATTAGGCTTGTAATGACTCCAAGCATCATTATGGCTAATTTGGGAGTATGGAGAATCCCAAGCTTTTCCAGGGGAAAACGCAGCAGCACCGTAACGATCAACACCAAAGTAAAGGCAATAATCCCTGCATATAGACCGGTGGCTTGAATCGCCATGGCCATTAGTGCCGGCAGAAAGGTTCCATAGGTTTTAAAGCCCACAACATTTTTAAAAATAACCACAATTAGCACAGCGAAGGGGATAACCAGAAGAAACTGCAATAATCTCAGTGAAAGTCCGCCCTTGATAAGCCCTTGAATAATACCGAACCAACCATTGGGGTTATCCCGGAAAACCCGGCTTATTTCCGGATTGGTAATGGTATTCCTGGATATGTCAAAATGATAATTAAAACCGATGTTGGGGGAATGACTGAAGAGAGCTTCATCTCCCACATAGAAGGTTAAATAGTTGTCCGGCAGCCGTGCAAAGTGGCCATTCAATGTATCGAAGGGAACCCAATGGTTTCCCATATATACTTCGGCCCATTGATGGGTGGTCTTCTTGGTTCCAGTGTTCAGAATTATTCCCCCCACAAGCCTGGTGGGGATACCCAAATTTCTCGCTAAGGCAACGAATAAACGGCTTTTACCATTACAGCTGGCCTCTTGAAGTCTCAGGGCTGTCAATGCATCAGTGGTACCCTTAAAGGGTTTTGATCCAAGATTGTAAACATAATCATATAGATTCTGCAATACTATTATCAGGTGGTCTTCCTGACCGGCCAATTCTCTGGCTAATTGCCCAATTTCCTCAGAATGGACCTGTATGTTTTCTGTTTCCTCCAGATATTCCAGCAAATTGTCGGGGATCTGTTCTTCCATGGTTAATTCCGGGGATATTTCATAATGGGTGGGCTGAATATTTACCTGGTAGCGGATATGGATATAATACTCACCGTCGGCATTATACTGGGTCCAATTACCCCTGGTATAGTTGAAATCGCTGATGCCATTATAATTTAGCCCCTCGGATACCATGGTCATATTGGTTATCTCTTGACTGCCCCTGTTTTTCGGCAGAAAGGTTCTGACCACAAGATCATCTCCATTTCCCGTGAAGGACATTTTTGTGGATAGGGTATAACTGATTTTAGGAATGATTGAGTTGAAGGAATATCCCCATAAAAATACCTTTAGCAAAATGGACAGGGCTGTGAAGCTAAAGAGTAATATGATAATGGTTCTGATAATCCTTTCTCTCCGTTCTATAGCCATGGTTTAATCTTTCCACTGTAGTCCAAGTGACAATGTGTAGTTTTCATAATTGGTTAGATAGGATACCTCATAGCTATGGTTGGAGACTTCCTGTTCCCACATTCCATTTAAAAAGATCGACAGCTTTCCGAATTGAGGATTATCCAGTAACTCGTAGCTATTCTCTATCTTTACACTAATCGCAGTGTCGCTTCTTAATTGGTCGATAAAGGTCTTTGTAGAATCCCGAGCAGGGTAATTCTGAAAATCACGTAATGACCAGGTTCCCTGTATATCCAGATCATAATTCCCCAGGGATAATCCCGTATAAATTGATATTTCATTCCTTATATAATCGAAGAAATCCTCCACATATTGATTCGAAGGATACCCGAAAAGAGTAAGGTTATAATGGTAGCTGTCATGGTATCTGAATTGATAATCCATTCCCAGGGTAAGAGGTTTAATGGGTGTGGTTTCAAAATTCAGGTTTAGGTCGTGGATCAAATAAAACCGATTATTTGAATCTATACCGCCGGTGGGAGTCTCAAATTGTGCGTTGAGATAGTATTTATAGTCCAAGGCATATCCTAAGCTCAATTGGCTGTTGTCCATTATATACAGGGTGTATTCCGGTGCGGTGGATATGACAAAGCTATTTAATTCTCTTCCTGCATTGGTATAATCCGGATAAATAGAAACTGATACAGAATTATCCCAAGACCAAGTTCCCAGAGAATAAAACCTTCCGTCCAAGTCCCAGGAGAAATCTCCCCCATAGTTTAAACTTCCGGGATCTTCTCCTATATTCAGGTCTACACCCAGGTCAAAGGTCTGTAAAAAATAGTACTTAGAACCATGTTGATAGGAAATGTCTCCCTTTATTTCTTGGCTCCATTCAAAATAGCGTTGGTCTCCTGTTTTGCCATCGCTGAAATTAAAGGTTTTACATCTGAAGGGTATATCTTGTTACTTTACAGACCATTGAAATTCCTGTATATTAGAAAGTTCATGGGTCCCCTTGATTTTTGAATCAACTTGAAATCCCATTTCATTGGTCATGCCGTTATATTCCCCCGAGGTTTCTACCTGATAATCTAGAGAGAAAGCTCCAGCAAGAGATTCATTTATTTTTTCTCGATAGTTGTCCGCAGATTCATTGGAAATAAAACCCCGCTGCAAATCTTTATCCAGCTGTTCAAGTGCCTTGTTCAAATAGCTTACATAGTCTTCTTTTGAAGCAGTCACCACCGATAATCTTATGAGTATCTTCGCATTCAAATCTGCCAAATCTTCCTGTATCTCATTGGCATATTCCTTATCCCTGTAATTTTCTACCAGTGTTAATGCTTGCTGTAACATCTCTTCCGCCCAGCTTCCAGCCCGGGAATTCCTGTTGTTAAAGACAAGTTTGTAATAACTATTAACCACCATTGGCAGGGCTTTAACCGTATAGCTGTCAGCTTCTTCCATGGGATAGATCAAAGGAAAGAGTTCAATTATCCTCTGATAGTCCTGCTGGTCGTCCAATATCTTTGAGAGATCATAAAATGCTTCTGTTATTCTATTGCTGTCCTCCAAGGAGAGAACCTCCTCAAAATATTCCTTGGCCTGATCTATATCTCCAAGACGATTATACAATCTACCAAGGTACCAAAGAGAATCGTCGGCTTTATCGCTTTCGGGATTACTTTCAATGAATCGGTTGAACCGTTGGATTGCTTCCTCGTTTTCATCATTCCGGTAAGACTCTTGGGCATTGTCATAGGACTCTAAAAGATTGTCCTCTGCATAAAGGACAAACGTCAATAATAGAAAAGCACTATAAATAATTTTTTGCATATTAACCTCTTTTTTTACATTATTGCATTTTCCTGAGTAATTCCAAATTTTATTGCTTTTAGTGGATTTTATTTTTCGATCCTAATTTACTTGTTATTTCGTTTCAGATGAATTTGATAATCATATAATGTAGTAAAATTCATTTTGCAATAATGGTACATCGGGTTTATCATGGAGATTCAATTATCCCTTTAATTTGTAATTGAAAAGAGGTGGAACTATGCAAAAAAAAATAATATCGGCATTGCTTATTCTTGTTGTAATAAGTTTAAGCTCCTGTGGTATCAAACGTAAAATGGCGGAAAAAGTGGCTTCTGCTGTGGAAAATCAGGCCAGAGAAATGGGCCTGGATGTGGATATGAATGCCGGAGCTCTGCAGGATGGTCTGGTTCAGGGCTTGGCTGGAGAGGCTTTGGAAGATGGCGCAAAGCAGTGGGGAGAATCCCTTACTGATGCTTTATCTGAAGAAAATGTGGCAGAAATAACCGATGCACTTGCCGGGTTGGATGGTATGATCGAGCGTGATGAAGACGGTGAAGTGGTTAATCTTCATTTCCAGGACGAAACAGGCCAAGTAAATCTAGACGGTTCAACCCCCTGGCCCGAAGAAATGCCAGGTAAAATTCCTGAGTATACCAAAGGAATGATCATCACCTATCAGTTAGAACCGGAAGAATCCATCACCGTCATTGTGGCTGACACCACCCGTGAAGAGGCCTTGGATTATCTGGCCAAAATTAAACCGTTCTTCGAAGCAGTCTACGATAATCCCGGTGAAGAGTATGTTTTTGTCGGGAAATCCTCCAGCGATGGAATACTCTTTTCCCACAGTGATTCTGCAGTGGTGATTCAGTACTATCTGGATAAAGACTTCATGGAAACCTGGGAAGAATAAATTGACTCATTCAGTTCTATCTGCCTGATAATCAGGATTTTCCTACCCCTTGACCCCAAGAGTTTTTACGGGGGCGGGTAAGGGAAATAAGTTCTTCTAATTGCTATCAGTTGCTTTAAAAAATTATATTATCTCTAATAACACCATGGGTATTGAAGAAAGTTTTTCTACTCTATATAATGCCTTTGCAATAATTTAATGTAAATTCAATGGGATTTTTCCCAATTTGTTAAATGAGAGGTTTTCTGCATTATGGCTAATAAAATCGAAATGATGCGCAACATAGGTATCAGTGCGCATATCGATTCGGGTAAGACTACCTTAACCGAACGAATCCTATTTTACTGTCAGAAGATACATGCTATCCACGAGGTTCGAGGTAAGGACGGAGTGGGAGCTACCATGGACTCCATGGAGCTCGAGCGTGAACGTGGTATCACCATTGCTTCTGCCGCAACCAACGTTTCCTGGAAAGACACTGAAATTAATATCATTGACACTCCAGGTCATGTGGATTTTACCATCGAGGTTGAAAGAGCACTTCGTGTACTGGACGGAGCCGTATTGGTTCTCTGTTCTGTTGGTGGTGTACAATCACAGTCAATCACCGTAGACCGTCAGCTTAAACGTTATGGCGTTCCCCGTGTTGCCTTTATAAACAAGTGTGACCGAACCGGTGCTAATCCTTATAAGGTTTGTCAGCAGCTGCGCGACAAGTTAGGGCTCAATGCTGTAATGATGCAGATTCCCATCGGATTGGAAGAAAAGTTGGAAGGTGTAATAGATTTGGTTGCCATGCAGGCCATCTATTTCGACGGTGACGATGGAGAAATCCTGAGAATCGAAGAGATCCCCGCCAGTTTGCTAGACGAAGCTGAAGGAAAACGTGAAATCATGTTGGATGCTCTTTCCATGTTCAGCGATGACCTGATGGAAACTGTCATGGAGGGAGACGATGTTCCCCAAAATATGATTAACGAGGCCGTCAGAACCGGTACTCTTTCCCAGGAATTTGTGGGTGTATATGTTGGTTCTGCCTACAAGAATAAGGGGATACAGACCCTGCTTGACGCCGTTCTTAAATATTTACCTGCTCCTCCGGACATTCAGAACAAGGCATTGGATCTGGATAACGACGAAGCAGAAGTAATTCTAGAATCCGACAACTCCAAGGCTCCTGTAGCCCTGGCTTTTAAACTGGAAGACGGTCAATACGGTCAGCTGACCTATATTCGTGTATACCAGGGAACCATTAAGAAGGGATGTGATCTGCTTAATGTTAGAACCGATAAAAAATTCAAAGTCGGCCGATTGGTTAGAATGCATTCCAAGAGTATGGAAGATATTACAGAAGCACCTGCCGGTGATATTGTTGCCCTGTTTGGTATAGACTGTGCTTCGGGAGATACCTTTTGTTCTCCCGATAAGAGCTTGTCCATGACTTCGATGTACGTTCCTGCTCCGGTTATTTCTTTATCAATAGAACCAAAGGACAAAACTGCTTCGGATAAAATGGCCAAGGCGTTAAACCGATTTACCAAGGAAGATCCAACCTTCCGTACCTATGTGGACCCTGAGTCAAATCAAACCATCATACAGGGAATGGGAGAACTTCATCTGGAAGTTTATATCGAACGTATGAAACGTGAATACAAAGCGGAAGTAGACACCGGTGCACCTCAGGTTGCCTACCGGGAAACCATTGCTTCCAGCAACAATTTTAACTATACCCATAAAAAGCAGACCGGTGGTTCTGGACAGTACGCTCGTGTGGCCGGAACAATGGAGCCCCTGGAAGAGGGTGACTATGAATTTGTTAACAAGATCAAGGGTGGTTCTATTCCCAGTGAATACATTCCTTCCTGTGATAAGGGTTTTCAGATGTCTATGAAGAAAGGGTCTTTGATCGGATTCCCCATTGTGGGTGTTAAAATGTCTATCAGCGATGGTCAGTACCATGCGGTGGACTCTTCTGACCAGGCTTTCCAGACTGCGGCACAAGGCGCATTCCGTGAGTCTTATAAGAAATGTAAGCCCTCCATATTGGAACCAATCATGAAGGTGGTTGTTGAAGGGCCTACGGAGTTTCAGGGGAATATCTTCGGATCTATAAATCAGAGAAGAGGTATGATCATTGCCTCCAATGAAGAAGGAACCTACTCTTCTGTTGAAGCAGAGGTTCCCCTTAGCGAAATGTTCGGTTATTCCACTGACCTAAGATCCATGTCTCAAGGTAAGGCGGAATTCACTATGGAGTTCGCCAAATACGGTAAAGTACCGAAAAGTGTTGAGGACGATCTGGTGAAGAAGTATAATGATGAAAAGGCTAAGAAATAATCAGGAGGCAGCTACCCCATGGTAAAGAAGGAAATCATAGAAAGAAGTCCTCTCCGTAAACTGGAAGAGGCCACCCACGGTGGTGTGGGTAAGGGAAAACTCGGTGTGATTGCCTCCCGTAGAGGAATCGGAAAAACAGCTTGTCTGGTGCATATTGCAACAGACAAATTAATGAGAGGCAAACATGTTATCCATGTGTCTTACTCAAGCCGAGTTGATCATATTATTACCTGGTATGAGGATATCTTCAAAGAAATATCTAAGAAGAGAAACCTGGAAGATGCCATGGAAGTACACGATGAACTGATTAAAAACCGAGTCATCATGAATTTCAATCAGAAGGGCTTTTCAGTGGATCATGTGATTGAAAGTGTTAAAGCCATGATGAAAAACGGTCAAATGGATACCGATGCAGTAATCGTTGACGGATTTGATTTTACCCAGGCTACCAAGGAAGATGTTAAGGCATTTTCTTTCTTCGCCAAGGATAGTGATATCGAAATCTGGTTTAGCGATTCCTATACTGATAAGGAGACCTATACCGACAAAAATGGTATGCCCAAAAATCTAACCGATGTTATCGATCAGATTGAAGTGGTACTGACTCTTCAGAATAAAGACGGTAAGATGATTCTCAAGCTGGTTAAAGACCATGACAAAGTGGTTTCTGAAGACCTTTCCATCAAGCTAGATGAAAAATCTTTACTTCTTTCCGAGGCCTGAAAATCCTGTTTCGATAGGTAGATAATTCGGGGTGCTCTATGAGCACCCCTTTTTAGATGGTAGGAGGATGTTGTGTCGAAAAGCTTAAGCTATATCCTTGAATTCCCTTCAAGTTCTGGGGAAGGGGTTGCCATGCACTCCCTTGGGCAGGTTGATCAGATCATGTCTGTAATCGGCTCAATGGATAAACTACTGGCTGATATTCTAGCTTATAGGGTGGATTATCATAGTATGTTGGTAAGTATGGATGCCAAGGAATTCTGTTTTCAGGTAGATATGAAACTAAGTTTCCCCGAGCAGCTGATTCTTGGAGACTCCATGGAAGAGGATTCTCAGTTGCATTGGTTTGCCCAGGGGCATGATATAATGATGGGATTTTTAACCGGTAAACATGAAGAGGAATTATGGGAAGCCCGATGGCAGGACTTTATAGAGGATAACCCCAATATAGGGAGCATTTTATACCGGCCGCCCCAGTGGAGCAGCCTAAGGGACCTCCATGAAAAATTTTGGTCTCTCACGGGGGCAATGGAATCTGATTTCAGTACTCCCCATTGGGAAGATCCCATGAAAATTCCTTTAAAAAAAATGCACTCAGCTCTGGAAGAATCATCTCCAGAGGATTAAAGTATAAACAGCTTTTTCAGAGGAGAAGTTGAGTATGTCCGATGACTATGACGTGGATACCCTATCGCTTGACGATCTTGAAGAGCAGGAAGAGCATGAACTGGATGTAGTGGAGAATTGGGACAATTCCTACGACGACATGGATGCAGAATCCTGGGATCAGCTCTATGGAGATGAGGAAGAGGAGATCGAAAAAGACCCTTGGGATCTAAATTAGAAATGCAAAATGAGCTGTTTGATGAATAACCCATCCGGTGAAGATTCTCAACGAAGGCAGCTTTTTGAGCGTCTAAAATATACATTATTAACCTCAGCATATGACCAAGTAGATGAGATCCTTCAAACTCTGGTGATGAAAGAGAACATAGGGCTTCTCTATCAGGACTTTTTTGAAGGTTGCATGGTGGATCATCAGGGCTTTTTAGTCCGTGGAGGTTTTTTTTCTTCTCCTTTCGAATCCTGTTCCATGGATTATGCTTTATATAATCTATTGGGTTGGGCTCCAGACAGTTTTGCCTTAAAACATAAACTTCGCCGTATCCATATCGCTGGTGGTGCAGGTTGTTCTGAGAATTTCCAAATACCCTGGGGGATTTTCCGTTTACCCAATCTTGAAGAATTAAAAATATCCCATATGGGTTTGAAAAATCTCAATCCACTAGAAAAAAACTGTCCATCATTGAGAATCTTGAGATTAGATCATAATGAATTAACAGAAGTACCTAGAGATTTTTTAAAGTTTTCCAGATTAAAAATACTGGATCTGAGTTACAATCATCTTGAGGGATTTCCCTCGGCGGGCCATTGGCTGCGCTCTATGGAAAGCCTGCAACTTCAGGGGAACCGCCTGGAAGGTCTGCCCATGGAATTGTCAAAGTATAGCTCTTTAAGGCACCTGGATCTTTCTATGAATCAAATAGAAAACATTGATCAGAACTTTGAAGAAGTAAGCAGCATGAATAGATTATCCTTGGCTTTTAATCGGTTAAAGGCTAGGGAAGAGGCCCAATGGGAGGCCTATTTTAGAAATAATAAGCAACAGATTGGCCTGCCTTTCTAGAGCTGATCAAGGAGAATATATGGAACCCTATGTGGATGCAGATAGTTATAATACACCGGAAGACCATGCACTATGTCTTAAGGAAAAAATACTCATTGGCAATAGAAAGGGATTTTACTGGGACTGTATGGGACATGTATTAAAGGCCTCTGCCTTGGCTAAAAAGGGACTGTATACCTATGAAGAATACTGCAATACAAGTTGGAATATTTTTAAAACAGTTGAGAGTCACGGAGGGAAATATAGAATTAACGGTTTAGATAATATCAAAAAAGATCCCAAACCCAGGGTGATTATTTCTAACCATATGAGTACCCTGGAAACCCAGGTTTTATCTTCTTTACTGGCTCCTATGAAAATTGCCTTTGTTGTTAAGGAAAGTCTTTTATCACAACCTCTTTTTGGACCTATAATGAAAGCTACCTATCCCATTCCTGTCACCCGAGAGAATCCTATAGAAGATTTGAGAAGAGTAATGCAGATGGGCTGTGAATATCTTGAAAAGGGCTTTACGGTGATCGTATTCCCTGAGGGCACAAGAAAACACAGTTTTAATCCCAAGGAAATGAATAGTCTTGGAGTAAAATTAGCCCTGCGAGCTGGGGTCGAAGCTGTTCCATTGGCGTTGAAGACCGATATGTGGAGCATGGGAAAAGTCTTCAAAGATCTAGGCCCTATTCATCGAGAAAAGCCTATTTATTTATCCTTCGGTACAGGAGAAGTTCCTACAGGCAAGGGGAAACAGCAGCATATAGCCATTGTCGATTATATTTTGCAGCATCTTAAACAGTGGAATGGCTTCATCGAAGAGTAATAATTTATCTGGTTAAGTAGAGTCCTCATTAATAACTGGCTATTTCCGTTTTTGTTGTTAATAAGTCGTGAGTAAGTTGTGGGAAAGTTGTTAAAAACTCTTGTTGCGGATAAAGATTTACTATGCTATTATTAGATAAATTAGTTCTAATTGTTTTCGGGAGTACTTTGTGGCTAAGATGGTATATCAGAGAGATTTTGCCCATCGTTTAATGCAGCTGGCATTGGCGTTCTTTTTCCTTATCCTGGGGATTCAGGAAGTAATGAGTTCTCAACAATCTGATTTAGTAAATGATATAAACCGTGGACTCAATGAGTTGATGGGCCGAGGAATGGATCCTCGTTTAGAAATGGTTGTTGGAATACTGGCGGTCATATCAGGCCTGCTTATGCTTCTGGGTGTTTTTCAATTGACCAACGGGCGTTTGGTTTTCCTATTCACTTCTATTATTATGATTTATTGGTCTGTGCGTTTTGTTCTTATACGGTTTATAACGGATATTGTTGCTAGTCAGGGGGCATTGATCTTTCAGCCCAGTCTTGAACAATGGTTAATGAACAGTTCTATGGATTTAATCATCCTTTGTTCCCTCTGGATGATCTTAAGGGCCTACTCAAGAGATTAAAAATTTATTATCTTATTGGAGTGGTCCTGTGATATGCCTTTGGTTTATATTGCATGTTTTTTGGAGGTTTCCTCCTTTCCCTCCAATTAATTATTTCGTTATGACTTGGATCGCTGGATAAACTGGCGATCCTTTTTTTAGTAAGGTTTTATAATAGGAAGGTATTATATTTATGCTTGATCGATTAACTATTAAAGCCCAGGAAGCCCTGGAGCTGGCAGCTCAAGAGGCTAGAAAATTCAACCATCCTGATATTAGTCCATCTCATATTTTGAAGGGATTAATCAGTCAGAAAGACGGAGTAGTTCCACCGTTATTAAACCGTTTAGGGGTAACCATTGCTCATTTAGACCAACAGCTGCAAGAGCTATTACAGCAGAGTCCAAGGGCCTATGGTGACACCCTTCAGCAAAAGCTTTCAGCAGAATCTCATAGTCTTCTAGCTCTGGCTGAAAAGAAGGCCCAGCTGTTGAAGGATGATTATATCTCCACCGAACATATTTTACTTGCCATGACCAGCGATAAAGGTAAATTAGGAACTCTACTGCAATCTCTAGGAATGGGTGAGCAGGACATACTCAAGGCGCTGCAGACCATTCGGGGCGGGCAGCGGGTTACCGATCAAAATCCCGAGGATCGTTACCAGGTTTTAGACAAATTCTGCAGGGATTTGACCCAGATGGCCCGACAGGGAAAATTGGATCCTGTCATTGGGCGGGACGATGAAATCCGACGGGTTATTCAGGTTTTATCCCGGCGAACCAAGAATAATCCGGTATTGATCGGAGAACCCGGGGTAGGTAAGACCGCCATCGCCGAGGGGCTGGCTTTACGGATGATAGAAAACGATGTTCCAGACAGTCTTAAAAACAAAAAGATCCTTGCCCTGGATTTGGGTTCTCTGGTTGCCGGAGCAAAATACCGGGGGGAATTTGAAGATCGCTTGAAGGGTGTCATCAAGGCCATTACAGAATCCCAGGGACAAATTATATTGTTTATCGATGAACTTCATACTCTCATGGGAGCAGGAGCCGCCGAGGGTGGAACCGACGGAGCCAATCTGTTGAAACCAGCCCTGGCCCGGGGTGAACTGCGCACCATTGGAGCAACCACCCTGGATGAATACCGTAAATATATAGAAAAGGATGCGGCCTTTGAGCGTCGTTTCCAGCAGGTCTATACCGCCGAACCCTCGGTGGAAGATACGGTGACCATTCTGCGGGGAATCAAGGATCGCTATGAGGTTCATCACGGTGTGCGTATCCGTGACGATGCCCTTCTCTCTGCCGCCACCTTGTCGGACCGTTATATTACCAACCGCTTTCTTCCCGATAAGGCAATCGACCTGATGGATGAAGCGGCTAGCCGAATCAAAATGGAAATCGAAAGCCAGCCACTGGAACTGGATCGGCTGGAGAGAAAGATTCTTCATCTTGAAATTGAAAAGCAGTCCTTAACTCAGGAAGAAGACCAAGCTTCAAAGGAACGTTTGACCTCGTTGAATCAGGAGTTGGCAGGATTAAAG
>JAQICO010000284.1 GCA_027858495.1 Spirochaetaceae bacterium | reverse complement strand
GTGTAGCCTAAGCTACATGAGCATGTTTTAATCTCCGACAACGAAGAGTTACGAGCAAAGATCAAGCCTATCTCATGGCAATTTCTACGGCAACCGCCACTGCTACACTCGCCCCAACCATGGGGTTGTTACCCATACCAATCAGTCCCATCATTTCAACATGAGCGGGAACGGAAGAAGATCCGGCAAACTGAGCATCGGAATGCATTCTACCCATGGTGTCGGTCATACCGTAGGAGGCAGGACCAGCAGCCATGTTATCGGGATGGAGAGTACGGCCTGTACCGCCACCGGAAGCTACGGAGAAATAGGGCTTACCGTTTTCTACACATTGCTTCTTGTAGGTTCCGGCAACGGGATGCTGGAATCTGGTGGGGTTGGTAGAGTTACCAGTGATCGATACATCCACACCTTCCAGGGTAAGGATGGCTACACCCTCACGCACGTCGTCGGCTCCGTAACATTTAACCTTGGCTCTTTCTCCGTCGGAGAAAGCCCTTTCCTTTTCAACTTTCAGTTCACCGGTAGCATAGTCAAAGCGGGTCTGTACGTGGGTAAAACCGTTGATTCTGGAAATAAGGTAAGCCGCGTCTTTACCAAGACCGTTAAGGATAACTCTCAAAGGATCCTTTCTGGCTTTATTGGCAGAACGTGCAAGACCGATGGCGCCTTCAGCTGCTGCGAAGGATTCGTGTCCGGCCAAAAAGGCAAAACATTTGGTCTCTTCTTTCAGAAGCATGGCAGCCAGGTTACCGTGTCCGATACCTACTTTTCGGTCGTCGGCAACAGAACCGGGAATACAGAAGGCCTGAAGACCTTCACCCAGAGTTTCTGCAACTTCAGCAGCCTTGGTCTGTCCCTTTTTAATGGCTACAGCTGCACCTAAGATATAAGCCCAGGGGGCGTTTTCAAAGGCGATGGGCTGAATTTCTTTTACTAGAGTATAAACATCAACGCCCTTGGCTTTACAGATATCCTGGGCTTCTTCGATGTTCTTGATACCGTGCTGTGCACAAAGGGCATCAATCTGCTTAATTCGTCTACTATAACTTTCAAACAGTGCCATAGATTATTCCTCCCTCGGGTCGATGGTTTTTACGGCATCGGTAAATCGGCCATAGGAACCGCTGGATTTCTTCAGGGCATCATCGGCGGAATCGCCTGCCTTGATGAAGTCCATCATTCGTCCCAGGTTTACAAAGGAATAACCGATGATTTCGTCATTTTCATCCAAACCGACCTTGGTAACATAACCTTCGGCCATTTCCATATAACGGGGTCCCTTTTCCAAGGTGGAATACATGGTTCCGGTTACAGAACGCAGTCCCTTACCCAGGTCTTCAAGACCGGCACCGATGGGTAGTCCGTCTTCACTGAAGGCAGACTGAGATCGACCGTAAACAATCTGCAGAAAGAGTTCTCTCATGGCAGTGTTGATGGCGTCACATACCAGGTCGGTATTCATGGCTTCTAAAATGGTCTTTCCGGTGATGCCTTCACTGGCCATGGCGGCGGAGTGAGTCATACCGGTACATCCTACAGTCTCGATAAGAGCTTCTTGGATGATACCTTTTTTAACATTAAGAGTCAGTTTACAGGCGCCTTGCTGAGGGGCACACCAACCAACTCCGTGTGTAAAACCGGAGATATCTTTGATTTCTCCAGCCTTCACCCATTTTCCCTCCTGGGGAATGGGAGCGGGACCCTCATTGGTTCCCTTTTTCACGCAGATCATATTTTCTACTTCGTGAGTATACTTCATGGAATCTACTCCTTATTGGAATTATTGAAATCACTATAAAGAAAAATTGAGAAAGGGTAAAGATTAAGTAGTAAAATATCGAATTATTTCTTTTTAAGACAACAAATAAGGATATTCTTCCTTTATTACAGGCATCTAATAAACGTGGCTATATTTCAACATAATTGTATTTTCAACAATAAAGAAAAAACTCTTCTCCATTAAATCATAGTTACGATCAATCCATGGCTGCTAAAAAATTACTAAATTCGTCATCAGCGGGCCGAACAAACCTCTCCAGTTCTTCATCGCTCAATTTTGAAAATTCACCAAAGGTGGAAGAGCTGTAGGTATCGATATCCTGGTTGTGGTTGATATAGGTGGTTTGGTAAAAGGCCATACGTTTCATAGGGTGAATACCAATCTCCAGCAATCGTTTGGCTCCTCGACGGATCATCTTAAGCTTGTTGATCAGATCTTCCTGAGATTCAATACTCCAAACACCGAAGGAAATGGGTTTATCATGGTTATTCATATCTCCAATAAATTCACCCCGTAATAACTTATCCTTCTCTTTACCTAGAAAGGGAGCAAAATCCAGATGTTCTGCCAGCTTCCTGTCCGAGGCCAAAAAGTCTCCGGTTTCTGGATCCAGCGTAAATATAATCACATTATTATAAGATTGCCCATAACTCTTAAAAAGGGCCCCGCGGAATTTATCGAGGTCCAGATTGTTCTGCATCATTTCCATACGCCGGCGAATTTCCTTGGCCGTGGTAAAAAGCCACATGGTCGTCTGAGGTTGATCCACCTGATAGCTGTCAATCTGCTCTTCCAGAGTTTCGTCGTCAATACCGCCTTGGAGATAACTTAAAATCCCTCGAAATATCAAGCGGATATTATTATATTTACTGAATAGAAAAATCAGATCATACATAAATATTTCCATCTTCCGCAGCTGCCAGATAGAGGCGATAACCTCGGTACGTTTGGAATCGGTTGAAACATGAAAATCTTCCAATAGGTCGAAGAATTCATGGTACAAACGTTCTAGCTGACGGGTACGTTTATCCTGTCCTAGGATGACCTCTTCAAAGCTGATGGTCCAATGGGTAAACACTCCCAAGTTACTTTTTATCTCCAGATCATCCTTGCCGAAGGTGTTAAAAATCTGCTGAGTTCCCAGACCTTCGCCACGGGTTTTGGAGGTTTTACCCACAAAGATGGGCAGCCCCGAAGAATTAAGTTGAAGTTTTTCAGGGGCGATACCGCTGCCGTTATCCTTTATTTCTAAAAAGATTTTACCCTCTTTTCCCCAAAGGGTGATCCATATCTTACCAGGACAGCCCTTTTCTTTTATGGCATCCAAGGCATTAGAAATAATATTGATCATCGCCCGCCCCATGTTTACATAGAATCCAGGAACGATGGCGTTTTTCATCTTAAATTTTAAATTTAATTCACAGTCCACCGAGCTGGCTTCGATATAAGGAATAATCCGCTCGATGATCAGCTCCTTCAAATTCACCGTATGGATTATCTGCATGGTATCCCGAAAGGAATTCAAGGTATTGATAAGGCTGGTGGTTTCCCGGTTGATATCCTCGATGATTTTATCGCCGTTTTCCGGAGAGAGCATCTCCACCATGTGACTCAGTAGTTTCAAGGTTTTTCGTGCATCATGACGGGTTTTTCCAATATCCTCCAGGGGCTTTGACATGGAGGATTTCTGGGCTTCCCTACGGAGGATTTGCGTCTTCTCGGCAAATAGATAATGGTACACCAAATTTCGATAAACGATGTTCTCACCGGGAAGGAATCCCTTTTTTTGAAAGAATTCCAGGGTGTCCATCTGTTTTTCCCAGACATATACATAGATCATGGATTCCTGGGGGATCACCCCACTGAGATGCTCTATAAAGGTAGTTCCGATACCCCGGCCGCGGCCAAAGGGACTGGTGACCAGTTTATAGATTAAAAACTTCTTCTGCTGCAGATCGGAATAGACCATCATATAGCCCATGATCTCTCCTTCCTCCATCCATACATAACTGTGGTCAAAGTCCTTTTTCAATTTCTTATGCAGAATGAAGGGCGAGGGAATGATAAAGGTATCGATATTCATTAGAGGATTTCGCTTGATCCTCCGTTCTAAATCCGCAGTAAGCGGAATGATGGAAATGTTATGTGACATAACATAAGTATATAGGATTTCCCTGAGGCGTCCAATAAACTATTTCGAAATATATCTTGGGAAATATATCTTGGGATGCTTAATTTGGGTTACCCCATGGAATGGTGGTCCATGAAAATACTGCAGGACCAGCAATTAAGGAGAATGAGGAACGTCGGAATGTATAAAAGGCCCTTTCGATTCATGTTGGATATTATTCAACAGTTCAGGGGATTTGGCAATCAGGAAAATTCTTTTAGGGGTGGATTTTCATTTTCCCTTAATTTCATCCCATAGGTTTTAATATGCTGCCGAAATTCAAGAGAACTAATCTTATCAAATACTACAATATCCACAAGATAGGGGAAAATAGTCTCTTCTTCTATTCTGTTTTTAATCTTGCTGGGAATTCCCTTAGATATGTTTCTTCCATATAGGCAGATATCCACATCGGAAGCTTCTTTCTGATTCCCCATGGCTCTGGAGCCGAAGATTTCGACTCTTTCAATCTCGTTATATTCTTTAAATATATTAATCAATAATTGTATATGTC
>JAQICO010000015.1 GCA_027858495.1 Spirochaetaceae bacterium | reverse complement strand
AAAGAACCATTGAAAAATAATAATGTAAATAAAATTACCGGCAATAACCCAATAACAATAAGGGAATTTATTCTCAATAATAGGGATTTACTGGAATAGCTTTATACATCAATATAGCCTAAAGAATAAAGCCAGTTGGTGTACACTTCTTGATGCAGGGTGCTGAAATCGGCTTGATCCCTTGGTATTAAATCAGCCTTAAGAACACCGGCGCGACATTCCACTTTGCCCCTTCATCGGTTCTCAAAGATACGGTCTTTTTATTGAGTTTAATAATATGACCTCGGATGATTCTGCCATCCTCGGTCTCAAACTCCACCCTGTCACCCAAATTATACCGGGACATGGTTTCTATGGCTTCCATCTGATGGATTAATTTCAAGCGTTCCACCACCAGACGGTTCATATATTTCAACTCATCCTTTGACAGAGACTTAATAAAATCTTCAATTCGCGGCTGGTCTATTTTATTCATGGTTTTTCCTCTTTAACCAGGGTATTTTAATGATATCATTATATTTTGAATAGTCTTTTTTTTCTTCATATTGTATGATTTCCCTATGGCATTGGATTATTCCGACCTTAGTCAATTACGCAAATCCCATCCGTCCTGGCGGCTGATGAACGCCGATAATGGTCCGCTGATTATCAGCTTTTTTGACCGGGTCTTCCGGGAGCAGAACCTGCGGCAGATCAACGAGGATGAACTGATATTGCAGCTGGAGGATTACCTCTTCGGTTTACGTGATGGATTGGATGAGGACCCCTTCCCTAGAAGCGCCGGAGATTATCTGGAGGATTGGACCGGTCCCGGCCGTGAGTGGCTAC
This sequence comes from Spirochaetaceae bacterium, assembly GCA_027858495.1. Taxonomy (GTDB): domain Bacteria; phylum Spirochaetota; class Spirochaetia; order DSM-2461; family DSM-2461; genus JAQICO01. The sequence goes on along the minus strand of JAQICO010000015.1, from coordinate 6,914 downwards.
GAAAATTCTATCCCCCCGACAGCGATATTCCTCATTATGATCTTACTCCGGGAACCGAACGGGTGCTGCAATGGCTGGACGGGCTTTTCGGCTCGGCCTTTATAGGTACAGAGAGCAGGCTGAACACCTGTTTTGATCTGCTCAAGCAGATAATAGAGGGAATAGAGGAAGACAAGGATCTTCGCATAAGAGAATTGGAAGCCCAAAAAAAGCGGATCAATCAGGAAATTAGAAATATCAAGGACGGCCATATACCCATTATGGATCAGCGGCAGATCCGCGAACGGTTCTTGCAATTCAGAAAAACTGCCCGGGAGCTATTGAGTGATTTTCGCTCGGTTGAGCAGCATTTTAGAGCCTTGGATATGAATGTGCGTGAACAGATAGCCTCCTGGGAAGGGGAGAAGGGTACGTTATTGGAGCAGTTCTTCGGTAGTCATGACCAGATTACTCAATCTGACGAAGGGCAGAGCTTCCGGGCTTTCTGGGATTTTCTAATGTCTCCCTCCAGCCAGGAGGAGTTAACCCGCCGGCTGGACCGGATATATGAATTGGAGGCCCTGGATGATCTGTTGGAGGATCATAGGTTGAAGAGAATTCATTTCGACTGGATGGCCGCGGGCCAACAAACCCAGCGGACCGTGGCTCGGCTTTCCAAGCAGCTACGCCGATATCTGGATGACCGGGCCTTTTGGGAAAACCGGCGCATCACTGAAATCCTTGATAACATAGAGAAACGGGCCGTGGAGATCAAGGGAGAACCTCCCATTGGTGAATTTATGAAATTAGAGGGATTTAAGGTCCGGGTGAATCTTCCCATGGCCCAGCCTCTCTTTTCTCCGCCGGTTAAAACCCAGCTGATTTCGAAAATTGAGACCGCCGAGGAAGATGAAATCGATGCGGAGAAGCTTTTTAATCTTGTATATATCGATAAGGAAAGGCTTTTATCCAATATCGAGAAACAATTGGAAAAGCGGAATCAGGTCAGTCTGCAGGAGATTATTCAAGCCTTTCCCCTGGAACAGGGATTGGCGGAATTAATCACCTATGTAAACCTTGCAGAAAAGGACCCCATGGCTGTGGTACAAGAAGAGTCTCAGGATAGGGTAAGCTGGACCGATGATAAGGGGATTTACCGTGAGGCCAGCTTTCCTCAAATCATTTTTAATAAAAGGAGCGTTGATGGATCAGAAAGATCATGAAGACTATTCCAGAATTATCATCCATCTGATGCAGGGAATTCTTTATCGAGATGAAAAGACTGCTCTTTGGGATGGGTTGTTGCGGTATGAGGCATCCATACGGGATTATTTACAGATTATCGGACTGGATGTGGAAATCTTTCCGGCCGACGGATTCGCCTATCTGAAGAGCCTGGAGACCCTGGAAGGTCAGGAATCCCTGCCCAGACTGGTGACCCGACGGTCTCTATCCTATCCGGTCAGCCTGATTTTAGCACTACTTCGCCGAAAACTTACCGAACACGATGCCTTTTCCAGTGAAGCACGGCTGATTCTGGAGGTAGAGGAAGTACGGGATATGCTGACCGCCTTTTTTCCGGGTGGTAGTAACGAAGTAAAGGTGCAGAAACGGTTGGATGCCCATTTGCAGCGAATCCAGGAATTGGGATTTATCCGCTTTTTGGGCGGAAAAAAGGAAAAGCTGGAGGTTCGCCGGATTTTGAAGGCCTTTGTCGATGCTCAATGGTTGTCGGACTTTGAAGAAAAGCTTAAAGAATATGCTGCTTACGGAGTTGGAAAGGTTCTTGAGGGAGATCATGGGAATTATGAAACCGGGGATGAATTCCCAAGGGACGAAATTCAATGAGTGATGGATTATTCGAATTTTTCGAGGATGACAGCAGTGCAGGATTCCGGCTGAAACGGGTGGAGCTTTATAATTGGGGAACCTTTCATCAACGGGTATGGGTTTTACCCCTGGAGGGGAAAAACGGTCTTTTAACGGGAGATATCGGTTCGGGTAAATCCACCGTTGTGGATGCCGTTACAACATTGCTGGTTCCTGCTAATCGGGTTTCCTATAACAAGGCAGCCGGTGCGGATTATAAAGAACGTTCTCTCCGCTCCTATGTGATGGGTTATTATAAATCCGAAAGGAATGATGGAGGTTTCAGTGCCAAGCCGGTACCTCTCCGAAAGGAAGGAAGTTCTCACTCGGTTATTCTGGGTGTTTTTCATAATGAGGGTTATAACCAAACCGTAACCCTGGCCCAGGTGTTTTATCAGAAAGAAAGTACCGGGCAGCCCGATCGTTTTTTTGTGATTCGGGATGGGGATCTTTCCATCGCCGAGGATTTTTCAGATTTCGGCAAGGAGATTGCCCCGCTTAAAAAGCGTTTGAAATCCAAAGATCAGACCGAGGTCTTCGATGGGTTTTCTAAATACGGCGCTGCTTTCCGTCGGCGATTCGGGTTGAAAAATGAGCAGGCCTTGGAACTATTTCATCAGACGGTATCCTTGAAGACGGTGGGTAATTTAACTTCCTTTGTTCAGGAACATATGCTGGAGCCTCTGGATAGTCAAAGTCATATCGATAATTTGATTCATCATTTTGAAGACCTCAATCAGGCCCATGAGGCTATTTTAAAGGCAAAAAGGCAGATAGAGCTGTTAAGCCCTCTGGTGGAAAATCTGGAGAAACATGGAGAAACCCAGGCCGAAGTGGATAGGCAGATACAATGCCGTGAAGGGCTGAAATACTACTTTGCCTGGTTGAAGCTAAATTTTCTGGAGGAACGCATAGAGAAGGAGAAGCTCAAGAAAAAAAAGACTGCTCTGCAAATTGAAGAAACAACCGGCAAATTATCTCAATACCGTTTCGACCGGGATGAAATTAAACAGGCCATCGCTGCAAATGGCGGGGATCGGCTGGAAAATCGGAAGAAAGAACTGCAGCGGCTGGAAGAAGAAAAAGCCGCCAAACTCCGCCGGGCTGAAGTATATAATCATTTGGCTGAAGAATTGGGACTACCGCAGCTTCAGGAAGCTGAAGATTTTGCGGAAAGTTTGAATTCGGCGGTGCAGGAAATTGAAAAGGCCGGAATAAAACGTAACGACATTACCAACCGGCTAATGGATTGTAACGTAGAATTCTCCAGGCTTAGGGAGACCCATAGCCTGCTGGACAAGGAAATCCTTTCACTGAAGCGCCGAAAAAGCAATATCGACTCCCGGCAGATTGCCCTGCGTCAACGGCTTTGTCGAGATCTTGGTATAAACGAAAAAGCCCTGCCCTTTGCGGGAGAACTTATGGCGGTAAAAACCGAGGAACAGGCCTGGGAAGGTGCTGCGGAACGGGTGCTTCGAAGTTTTGGACTTTCTCTATTGGTACCGGAATCTCATTATGGATCGGTGGTGGATTGGGTGGATAATTCCCATCTAAAGGGGCGGTTGGTTTATTACCGGGTAGGAAAATTTAATAAGTCCCCCCTGAAGCGGCTGGATTCTTCTTCTTTGGTGGAAAAGATCCTTCTTAAAGATGACAGCCCCCACGTACACTGGCTGAAGGAGCATCTTTTGAGTCGCTTCGATTATACTTGTTGTGAGAATCTGGAGGAATTCCGCCGGTCTGGTCGTGGATTAACCATGGCCGGACAGATTAAGGGCAGTCCCTTACGCCACGAAAAGGACGATCGTTACAGCATCAATGACCGCAGCCGATATATTCTAGGCTGGACCAATCAGGCAAAAATTTCCGCAATGGAGAAGCAGAAGGCCGAACAGGAAGAAGTTCTCAGAAAGAAAAGCGGTGAAATATCCCAGCTTCAGGAGGAGCTGAGCCTCCAGGAAGATCGCTTGGACAGTCTTAAGAAATTTCAGAATTTCAGCTTTTTTGAGGATCTAAATTGGAAACCCCTGGTAATTAGAATTCAAGGGATTCTTCAAGAGATTCAACAGTTGCAGAACCAATCTGATATATTAAAAACTCTGCAGAATCAATTGAAAGAGACTGAGAATCAGATAGCTGCCACCGAGGAAGCACTGGATCTTCTGAAGGGGGATTCCGCCCGAATCGATCAACGGCTGGAGAGTTATACCGGGGAAATGGAAGTTGAGAATCAGATTCTGCAAGTTACTCCATATGGACTTGAAGAGATTCGTCAGTGGATAGAGCCGATAATGCAGACTTATTTGGGGGATAAGAGGCTTTATTTAGAAACCTGCGGTACCGGCGAGCAGGAATTCAGGGAAAAATTACAGCGGCAGATCGATAAGGCCAAGGCACGGCTTGACCGTCTGCTGCAAAAAATTGTCGGAACCATGCAGGATTTTCGCAGAGATTACCCCACAGAAACCCGTGATATGGATGCTTCTTTGGAATCGGGAGAAGAATACCGCCGGCTGTTGAATCGGCTGGTTAAGGATAATCTACCTCAATTTGAGTCTCAGTTTAAGGTGCTTCTAAATGAAAATACCATACGGGAAATTGCTGGATTTCAAGCAAAACTAAACACCGAGTGTCAAAAAATCCGGGAACGTGTCGCCCGGATAAATAAATCCATGGCTGGCATCGAATATAATAAAGACCGCTATATTTTTCTTGAAGTGATGAATACTAATGATGTGGAAATCCGTGAATTTCGTCAGGAACTGAAGGCCTGTATAGAAGGCTCCTTTACCGGCGGTATCGGTGAGCAGTATACCGAAGGGAAATTTCTTCAGGTTAAGGATATGGTCAACCGCTTCAAAGGCCGTGAGGGCCATGCGGATTATGATAAAAAATGGACCCATAAAGTTACCGATGTGCGAAACTGGTTCGCCTTTGCCGCATCGGAACGATGGATTGCCGATGACAGTGAATATGAACATTACACCGATTCGGGGGGGAAATCAGGAGGACAGAAGGAGAAGCTGGCATACACTGTTCTTGCCGCCAGCCTGGCCTACCAGTTTGGTTTGGAATGGGGAGAGGTGCGTTCCAGGAGCTTCCGTTTTGTGGTGATCGATGAAGCATTCGGCCGAGGCTCAGATGAATCGGCCCAATACGGATTGGAACTTTTCCGGAAATTGAACCTACAGTTGTTAATTATTACGCCCTTGCAGAAAATCCATATAATAGAGCCCTATGTCTCCACTGTTGGTTTTGTTCATAATCAGGAAGGGAAAAACTCCTTGCTGCGCTGTTTAACCATCCAGCAATACCGTGAAGAAAAGGAGAAAAGAAACCAGTGACGTTCTCTTTGAGTGAAGTAGAAAAACAGAGGTATCGGCTTTGAAAAATCCCATGGGCCCTACACCGGCTGAGATTAAAGAAAAGCTTCAAAAAAGATGGGATCGGGGCGTTTTTTTTCATAATTCAGAAGAAGCCTTTCCTTTGGAAATTTCCCTGGGAAAAATCAGCTCCAAGGTAATGACCCAAGGCTTCGATGAGCTGCGCCGGTGGATCTCTCTATACCAGAAGGAGGATTCTCTTGGCGATTTTATTGTGTGGGAGCAGGTGAATCACCGTCTTTTAGGAAAGAATCTAGTTCCCCGGAAATTGTTGTTTAACCGGGGAGAAGATCTGGCCCTGTTCCTTGGCCATCAGAAGCAATGGAAAAGGTTTTTCAAAATTAGAACCCAGTTGGAGGAGGCGGATTCCCGGTTATTGGAATGGGCCGATAGAAACCCCATGGAGCTTCTGAAACAGCATAAGGATATGGACCGGTTATTGATACTGTGGAGCTGGATGATTTCTCATCCCCGTCCGGGAATTTATCTTCGGCAGATTGACCTTCCCGGAATTGACAGCAAATTTACCGAAGGACATAAAAAATTGTTATCACAATGGCTGGATTTAACCCTGGCCGATGAAGAGATAGACCTTAGACAACGGGGGTTTGCCCAGTTCGAAGGGCGTTACGGTTTTTTGGGAAAACCACAATTGATCCGTTTCCGTTTTCTAGACTCTTTATTGGGCTGGAGGGGTTGCCGGGACCTTTCTATTCCTGTTGAAGATTTTTGCGGACTCTTTATAGAATCCAGTTGCCCGGTGAAGCGTGTCTTTGTAGTGGAAAATGATATTTGCGGTCTCAGTTTTCCTCCTTTAAAGGAATGTATGGTGATTTTTGGACGAGGGTATAACTTTGAAAGCTGGAAAGATGCACGATGGCTTCATAATGTAGATCTAGGCTATTGGGGAGATCTGGATACCCATGGTTTTTGCATTCTGGATCAATTTCGTTCTGTGTTTCCCCAGGCTCGTTCTCTCTTAATGGATAGAAGGACATTGCTGGATCATGAGCATTCATGGGGTGAAGAACCCAAACCCAGTTCGGCGGATTTGAAAAGGTTGAATCTTGAAGAAATGGAACTGTACGATGATCTTCGCTTCCACCGATTGGGTAAAAAACTTCGGCTGGAGCAAGAGTTTATTAGATTTGGAGAAGTGGAAAAAGCTGTGAAGAATTGTTTCTGAAGCTATAGGGTTTTCTTTCTACATAATATTGAACAGAGTTTACAATTGGTCTTTTTGAGGGTAGAATGAAATTGCAGAATAAAGCTCTTATGCGGTACCAGATAAGAGTAGTTGTGCGAAATGCTTGGGAGGCTAGAATTATTTTGTTAAGATACATGTGCGAAGAAAAAAAGAAAAAAACTTGCCCGTCTTGGATGCTCGCCGTCCATGGCTCACAAAGATAGAAAAAAAAGGAGTTTTACTTGAGTAAGAAAACTATTGAACAAAAAATTGATGAGCTAGCTCAAAAATATTCGGACACTCTAAAAACCAAAATTGACGAAAGAGTAATAGAAATGAAGAGTGACGACAACTCTCATTACCTTATATATAGGGTTTTAGGCATTTCAAAAAAAGAAGGGGAAGATATTGATATTTATCAAAACAAAGGTCGTTTCTTATACAAATATGCTGGGAGTTTTTTAGAAGAAGCTGCAACACTTTGTTTTAAAGAAAAG
>JAQICO010000410.1 GCA_027858495.1 Spirochaetaceae bacterium | reverse complement strand
CTATTAAACAATCACAGCAATTGTTTTTGGGCATCTTCGTTCTTTATTGGGGAAAAGGGAAATCAAATCATGACCTATTGCTCGATCAATTTCACCGGAAGCCCTTCAATATAACCCCGCTCTCCCAGGGGAATAAACTGAAAGCGAGGTGCATCCTCAGGAGCCCATTTAAAACCGTAGATTTCAGGATCGTAGGTTTCCATGGCCTTCTTCATTTGTTCCGCCACTCTGGCAAGGGTCTCCATATTTTCGCTGTAGGGCTGGCTATGGAATACCATATACTTGCAGCCTGGGAGCTCCAGCACTTCCAAGCCTTCCGGAATGGGGCCTTTATAATCTTGAGAGACCTCCACTCCCTGGGTGTAGAGCGAGGTTCCCGGGGGCCGCATATTATGGGGCATCCACATTCCCATGGGTTCATCCAGGGCGTTCTCAACCTTGAGCAGCCTGCCCCAGATATCGCAGTCCAGCTCCTCACAATATTCAAAATATTCTGTTGCCTTCTTTCCTCGGGCTAGCAGCAGTTTTCTTGCCGGCTTTTCTATTACCTGGGTAAAAATAACCAATTCTGACATTTCTTTCTCCTCGTTTACCCCTCGAATCAATCTGACTCGGTAGGGTGAAAATTGGGCGATTTCCGGTTTTTCCTTCCGGAACCTCTTCGGCGATATACCGAAGTGGGAGGAAAAGGCACGGGTGAAACCTTCGTGGGAATTAAATCCTGCGGACAATGCCACATTAAGGATTTTCTCCTCACTCTCTCTTAGGGCCCGGGCTGTCATGGAGAGACGGTAATGCCGAATGTAATCGAAGAGTTTCATACCGGTCATCTCTTTGAAGAGCCTGCTGCAGTGTTCCTCGGAATAGCAGATAGAATCACTCAGTTTTTTCAGGGTGATTTCTTCATTCAGGTGATGGGCAATATAATCTTTGATTTGACTCAGCAGTTCTTCCCTGTACATTCTTTCCTCTTAAGTCCAATGTAGTGGATCTAAATGGATTATTCTTGACCGTAATTGATATGACTGAGAAATAAAAATAATATTAGTAGCTGTTATTCAGGTTGTAAAGGGTTAAATTCCCTTGCACTTCGTCCATGGAATAATCCTTTTTTAACTCTAGGATAATCTCTTTCTTCTCCCTTGGCATCAGCAGAAAATTGTTGTCCGAACAAATGCCCCTTAGTTCTCCAATATCCAGGTGCAGGTTAAATACCGGGGTATTGGATTCCAGGGTTATTTTCAGCTGTTTTCCCTCTTGTATTATTTGCTGATCAATGGCGGCCTTTTTCAGATTACACTTTTTCGGGGCGGTGAGCATGGAATAATCCTGAAGTCCAAGTTCCTTACAGCTGACTCTAAGGAAGGTCTTCTCCCAAGAGATATCCATATCCCTGTAATCCAATGAATAGATGATGCCGCTGTTATGGGCCTGCTGAATTGCTTCAATGGTTTTCTTCCAGAGAATCTCGCCTGAATAATCCATCAGTTCAAGATCTACTTTAAGGGAGAGTTTTTTTCCGCTGTCATTGGCAAGGCCAATCTCCATGATGCCCTGTTCCTTTTGATAACAGAGCAGGTGAATCGGAGCGAAACAGCGTTTCATCGTATAATGCAGGGGTTTCCATTTTCCCGAATATTCCAGGGAAGACCAAGAGGATACCGGCCAAAGATCATTTAACTGCCAATATAGTACGCCCATATTTTGAGGGCGTTGGCTCCGCCAGTAGTTCACCGCGGTTTCAATGGCCCAGGCCTGCTGAATCTGACTCAGGTAAAGGTAATGATTGAAATCCTTGGGGATTCGGTAATACCGCGCCATGGTTTCTAAAATGATGCTGTTGCCCCGGTCATTCTTTTGATGGTGTTCAAAGTCGGGGCTGGTGATGTTCCATTGATCCTCAGGGGCAAAGCTTTTTACTTCAGAAGGGCTGGGGTAACTTTGAAAACCGAATTCCGAACAGAATCGGGGAGTTACATCGTAATAGGCTTCGAAGGGTTTCCCTTCATGCCAGACATCCCAATAATGCATGTCTCCCCGGGAGTCGTTATGCCATCCATCGGAATAGTCTCCCTCTCCGCCGCAGGGTGAGCTGGGCCACCAACTGCGCTGGGGATCCAGCTCTTTTACCAGCCTGCCTATGACTCCTTCATTGAGGCGGTCATAGTCCACCAGGTAGACATCCCGGTTATTCCTGCTCTCTTCATGGAAGGTCAGACCTCCCAGGTCTTCATTGTTGCCGCACCAAAGCGCCAGACATGGGTGATGTTTCAGTCGACCAATCTGAAAGCCGACTTCTTGCTCTACAGACTCCAGGAATTCCTTATGGGCGGGGTAACAGGCACAGGCAAACATGAAATCCTGCCAAATCAATATTCCACGCTGATCACATAGGTCATAAAAGATGTTCTTTTCATACTGGCCGCCCCCCCAGACTCGAAGCATATTCATATTTGCAGCGGCGGCCGAGTCTATTAATTCTTCGTATCGTTGATCACTTTGCAGGGAGGGTAAACCGTCTATGGGAATCCAGTTGGCTCCGCGGCAATAGATCTTCTGTCCATTTACCTGGAACAATAGGTTTTTTCCCATTTCATCTTCCTGGGAGATAAGTTCCAGTTTTCTGAATCCCAGGGTCTTCTCAAGCCTTTCATCGGGGGTCTGCAGATGGAAGGTATAAAGTGGTTGATCCCCATAGCCCGAAGGCCACCATAGGTCGATCTGTTTCTTTGTGAATTGCAGATTCAGTTGGTTATCTCCCAGGATTAAGTCGGCCATTATTTTGTGGGGCTCTGCATCATCCCACAATATGAATTCTTCTGGGCCTTGGGTGAAGCTTTGGTAGAGAAATTTTACAGTAATCTCTGCATCGGTTGCCCGTAGATCGTATTCAATCTCAAAGGATTTAATAATTCCTTTTTTATAGGACTGAATTTCTATGGAGTTATATATTCCGGAAGTCATAATGGCGGGGCCCCAGTCCCAGCTCCCATGACATTGGGCCTTTCGTAGGAAATTCCGCCCCTGAACCTGTAAGGGATATTGGCTATGGGGAACCGGGTAGGGGTGATTGTTTTTCCGTTTTTCCGCTTCCTTGGAAGGAGAGAAAAGATGTACTTCCAGGGTGTTCTTTTCTTTTAATAGCTCCGGAGGCAATGGAACATCCACGGGAATAAAGCTATTCTCCCAGGTTCCCAGGGAGCTTCCATTTAGGAAAACCTCTCCAAGACAATCCAGGGAATCGATTTTCAAGCGGTGATGAATATCTTTGTCTTTCTCCAATGTGAAATCCCGCTGGAGAATCCAGTCCTTATCCATGACCCATTGAATCTCCCTCTCGTTGCGGCCCCAATAGGGGTGATGGATGATTCCTGCAGCCAATAATGCGCTATGTATATCTCCGGGGATAGAAATAGGGCATTCTATTTTTTCCTCCCGGTCCTTCATTGTCCAGATACCCTTGAGATCCATAAAATGCCCCCTCTTTTATATCTGCATATTTCAGCAGACTTTCTAAATATAGTTCTTTGTCATTTAAGAATCCAAGAAATCTTTCAGCCAGAGAGCAGAATCCTTGGCAATCCGTTCCTGGGTTTCAAAGTCCACATAGTTCATTCCGTAACGGATGGTGTAGCCCCCGGGCCATTCAAAGTTATCCATTAAGCTCCAGAGGAAAAATCCCTTTAGATCCACTCCATCTTCTATGGCTTTGGCTGCTTCTACAAAGTGTTCTTTGAAAAAGCGGATACGGCCCTCATCGTGTACCCGCTTTATGCCCTGTTCCACCACTACTTGTTCTTCAAAGGCGGCCCCGTTTTCGGTTATATATATGTTATCAAATCCGTACTCGGAATGAAATCGCATCAGAGCGTCGTAGAGTCCCTTGGCGTATACATCTCTGTCTTGGGTGAGCCATAACCCCTGGGGTTGTTCCTTTTTTAATTTAAACAAACCGCCATTTTCATCATGACGGTACCAGTTGGAGTTGTAATAATTGACACCGATAAAATCCAGGGGCAGGGCCATTTTTTCCATGTCTCCCGATTGAATCTCCGGCATCATATCTCCAAAGATCTCCACCATATCCTGGGGATAACCTCTGCCCTTAAGAGGATCCAGGAACCAGCGGTTAAAATATCCGTCGAAGGTATGGGCTGCCCTTTTATCCTCTTCGGAGTCGCTGCTGGGATAGGAGGGTAGATAATTGGGGGCGATGCCCAGTTTAATATCGCTGCGGGTTTCCCGAAGGGCTTCAATGGCCAGACCGTGGCTCAGCATTATATTATGGGCCGCTTGTAGAGCCTTGGCCATGTCATGGGTTCCCGGGGCCATTACACCAATTTCATAGGATAAAAAGCTGGCACACCACATTTCGTTATGGGTTATCCAATGGGGAATTCTATCGCCCAGCTTCTCTGCCATGATAACGGCGTATTCCTGAAAGGCCTTGGCGGTATCCCGGTTTAACCATCCGCCCTTTTCTTCCCAGTAGGAGGGCAGATCCCAGTGATAAAGGGTTACATAGGGGGCAATGTTCCGTTCCAGTAAGCCATCGGTTAGACGTTGATAAAAGTCCAGGCCGGCCTGGTTTATTTTTCCCGAGCGATTGGAGATTACCCTGGGCCAGGATATGCTGAAACGGTAGGCATCCAGGTTGGTTGTTTTAATAAGGTCTAAATCTTCCTGATAACGATGATAATGATCGCAGGCTATGTCTCCGGAACTACCGTCGATAATTCTATTGGGTTGATGGCAGAAATCGTCCCATATGGAGGGTTTTCGTCCATCTTCATTGGCTGCGCCTTCTATCTGATAGGCTGAAGTGGCTGTGCCAAATAGAAAATTTTTTGGAAATATGTCTTTTTTAATATTCATTGCTAATTATGACATTAATCCATAGGGCTTTGTAAAGACAGGATTTTTGCTTATTTATAGCATTATTTTGATATTCATAAAAAAACCCCGAGGATAACCCCGGGGCATATTGGTTCAAAAAAATATTAGAAGTGGATTCGGGTCTCTATATTAAAGACCGGAACAATTTTCGGTGAGATTCCATCATCTTCCATTTCCATATTACCTTGCTCGTCATAAACGGTGGTGGTTGAAGCTACTAAAGCAAGATCCAAGGTTGGAGCCAGAGGCATTACGATTTCACCGCTCAGGATGGTTTCCGCATTGAAGAAGGTGAAGTTATCACTCTGAAGTGCCGGAACAAAACCCCTCCGTTCATAGTATATGGCTCCGGAGATATCGTATACAGGTACTACTCCTTTGGATATCTCTAGTCCAGCTTTGATGGAATCCGCATCGGCTATGCGAATGGTGCTTCCATCGTATTCCCAGGGCCAGAGATAGGCTGTCATAAAGCGAACCTTGTCGTTCAGAATATTGAAACCTGCTTCTCCGTAAATATTTAATTTGTGGATGGTTTCAGTGCTTGGTGACATTCTTTCACTCCATATTTCTGCAAGATTTTGAGTACGGTTTCTGCTGTAGAGATTATCAAAGATGTTATGTCTATAGTTTCCATGTTCATATCGAATATCCAAGTTATAATCCTGTAGAGCAACTTCACAAATTATACAAGCTTTAGCTCC
>JAQICO010000206.1 GCA_027858495.1 Spirochaetaceae bacterium | reverse complement strand
CAACAAATGTCAGAAATGACAAAACAAATGGAAGAAAGAGGCTTTATCAAGGAGGTGGTGCTACGAGATCTTGCCGAACATCAAAGAGTAATTAAGGGTATATACCATGGTTGATCCATTGATTCTGGATGATCAATCCCTGGAAAGGGTATTTCAGAGTTTCGAAAAACAATTAACTCATTATAAGAAAGAAGAACGTAAGATAATAATGCGTGCAGCACGCTGGGCCCATAAACAACATATAGATCAAAAACGGGCCAGTGGCGAACCCTATATAATTCACCCGATCAGGGCAGCAGAAATACTTATAGCTTTAAAGATGGACAGTCCAAGTATTATCGGAGCCCTTTTACACGATGTCCTAGAAGATACAGATATTAGCCCGCAAATTCTTGAAGATGAATTCGGTACTGAAGTAAAAATGTTGGTTGAGGGTGTAACCAAAATTGATATTATGGAAGTTCAGGATAAAAACCTTCAACAGAATGAAACTCTGCGGAAAATGATCTTTGCTATGGTTCAGGATATTCGGGTGATTTTCATTAAGCTGGCCGATAAGCGTCATAATATGAATACCCTGCAGTTTATGCCGGAGCACAAGCAAAAACGAATAAGCCGAGAATGTTTGGAAATCTATGCCCCACTGGCAGGGAAACTAGGGATGAATGCCCTTAAATCCGAGTTGGAAGATCTATCATTAAAATATCTCCATCCCCTATATTATAGAGAGATTAAACAGTATTTATCCCATAAAAAAGATCTGAGGAAACGCTATCTTCTTCAGGTAAAAAAAGAAATTGAAAATTCCGCAGCTAAAGAAAAAATGAATATCGAGGTTAAATCCAGAGCCAAACATTTTTATTCCATCTACCGTAAGATGAAGTATAAAGGAAAAGATCTTGAAGAGATTTATGACCTTTTGGGAATTAGGATTCTATGTAAAAATAAAAACGATTGTTATGGCGTATTAGGAATGGTACACCACCTTTGGCCCCCCTTGGAAGGACGTTTTAAAGATTATATTGCCATGCCCAAGGAGAATAACTATCAGAGTCTCCACACCACGGTAATGTGTTATGAACATCGTCCTTTAGAGATTCAGATCCGAACCTTTAATATGGAAGAAACTGCACAATATGGTTTAGCCGCGCATTTTCTATATAAAGAAGGAAAAAAACACGATCAGAATAACAAAGGTGAATTGGATATTATTAAGAAGTTCAAGGACATCAGTAAAAATGAAGTAAGTACCAGTGAATTTATGGATTCTATAAAACAGGATCTTCTTCCTGATACTATATTGGTATATACCCCCAAGGGAGAGCCGGTTATTCTGCCAAAGGGATCCACTGCCATAGAATTTGCCTATCATATTCACTCTGAAGTAGGCAGTCATTGTATGGGAGCCAAGGCAGATGGAGCGATCATTCCTTTAATCCGACCTTTAAAAAATACTCAGACAGTGGAGGTGCTTACCTCACCTTCGGCCCATCCCCATGTGAACTGGCTTCGTTTTGCCAAGACTCACAGGGCACGTTCTAAAATACGATATTGGATTAATAAACATAACGAAGATTTTATCGTTGATCGTAACATTGTGGCAAAGGCTAAAAAGGGACTTAAACAGGAATCCAGAATTCCCATTCAGGAGATTAAAACACCTGATTTCCCTGACTTGATAGGTGATAAAATTGTAGACCGTGAAAAAGTTGCCCTAACTATTGATAATGAACGCAATCTGATGATAAAAATGGCCCAATGCTGTCATCCCACCCCTGGAGATCAGATAATCGGATTTATATCAAGAGGAAGAGGGATTATTGTACATCGAACAGACTGTAAAAACCTAAGTGGAATCAATGAATTTGAAGAAAGAAAAATTGAAGTAGAATGGGAATCCATGTCTTCAAAATTTACTCAACGGTTTAAAATACATGCACGACGTACTCAGGATTTATTCAGTGAAATTGAAGGTTCCATACGAAAGTACAACGGTCATATAATTTCTGGTAGTATAGATGAAAACGACAGAGGGGAAATGGATGGTTTTTTAACCATAGAAATGGAACATAAAGATGATGCTAAAAAGATTTTAAAAAACATGAGATCCATACCTTCGCTGATTTCGATAATCAAAACCCTTTCCATCATCCAAGATCATGATAATTCAAGAGACTAAGGACTTATGAAGTGATTAATATTGTTTTATTGGAACCTGAAATTCCACAGAATACCGGAAACATAGCAAGAACTTGCGCTTGTACTGAAGTAGCTCTACACCTTATCCACCCTTTAGGTTTTAGTATCGATGAAAAACAGGTTCGGCGGGCGGGACTGGATTATTGGTCTGACTTAGATTTAACAGAGTATTCCAATCTAAAGGATTTTTTATCCAAGGTTGACAAGGGGAGTATTTTTGCAGCCAGCACCAAGGCGCAACGGATATACAGTGAGGTGAATTACCCTGAAGATGTATATTTTATTTTCGGTAAGGAATCTGCTGGGTTACCGGAGGAGTTGATCAAAGATTTGGGTGATCAATCTATACGAATCCCCATGGGTAAAAAAAGTCGTTCACTTAACTTATCCAACTCTGTCGCCATTATTACATATGAAGCACTGCGTCAGAGAGATTTCCCAGACCTGAAAACCCAGGGGAGCTTACATAGACTTAGATGGGATAGCTAGATATTACCCGCTGCTCATGGAAGCTCTTTTTAGCTAATTCAATAATTCGAATTACCTCTCTAGCTTCCTGAGGTTTTACAGGGATTTCGCCTTTTCCTTTAATCGCCATGGCTAAGGATTCATAAAACATCATATAGTTTCCAGCCAATGTTCGTAAGGGCTGTGTAGGTGGTTCAACATTATCCAGATGAAGTAATCCAAAGTCCTGTGGATCCTCCATCCCCCAATTGGGTGTGTCTGGAATTTCGCCCTTCTTTAGAGCATTTTCCTGTACATCCAAACCGTATTTAATATAGGATCCTAATTCTCCATGGAGAACAAAACGCGGTCCTATTCCCTTCACCAATGTTCCTGCCCGGAGAATAACCCGTTTATTAGGATATTTTAAATATAGAGTAAAGCCATCATCCACAGAACTGGAAGGATGATCGAAGTGTAAATCAGCCCAAAGAGATACCGGGATCCCAAATAACACCAAAGTTTGATCAATTAAATGGGCCCCTAAATCGTAAAGCACACCCGATCCGGGAAGTTGTTCTCTCCGCCAGCCACGAAAGGGGCTTTCTTTTCGATAACGATCAAAATGCGATTCCAATTCCACTATAGATCCCAATGTTTTATCCGCAATAAGTTTTTTTATGGTTAAAAAATCCCCGTCAAACCTTCGGTTCTGATACACAGTGAGAATTTTATCGGCCTGTTCAGCGACTTTAATCAACTCATCGGCTTCCTCAGTGGTGGCCGTAAAGGGTTTCTCAAGCAGTACATGTTTACCTCGTTGAAGAGCCATTTTGGCATAGGGGACATGGGTAACATTGGGTGTAGAAATTACCACCAAATCAACGGGATGAGTTAAAAGCTCTTCCATAGATCTAATTATTTTAGCTTTTGGATATAATTTTGAAGATTCATTTTTGTTGCGCTCCAAAATATAGGACAATTCAAAATTATCATTCATTTCCAAAAAAGGAGCATGAAAACACCGCCCCGAAAGTCCAAACCCAACCAGGGCTGTTTTTATTTTAGATGACATAAAAACTCCTTTTATAATAAATTATTTCAACAATTGCTTTTTGTA
>JAQICO010000167.1 GCA_027858495.1 Spirochaetaceae bacterium | reverse complement strand
CCCGAAGCCGGGAGGTTGTTTTTATGAAAAGGTTTTTATTTATTGGTTCTCTTCTTCTGCTGTTGTTTTCTTGCCAGAAAAAGGCAAAGCTACAGGAGGGGATGCAGATTGCAGTGTTTGTTCCGGGATTTCTGGAAGGTAGTCCAAGCTATGAGATGATGGATTCCGGTGTCCGCCGGGCCGCCGAAGAAGCTGGAGCCCAGGTAAACACCCTGGAAGGGGGATTCAACCAGGGTGAATGGAAAGAAAAAGTTCTTTCCCTGGCGTCTGAAAGGCGCTACGACTTAATTGTTACCACCAATCCAGCCATGCCTGAAATCTGTAACCAGGTGGCACAACAGTTCCCCGGCCAGATTTTTCTTTGCCTTGACGGTACAGATCAACCGTCTGACAATCTTATTTCCCTGGTGTACAATCATACCGAACAGGCCTTTGTCATTGGACATTTGGCAGGTTTAATAACACAATCCTCCATGGAAGGAGCCAATGAAGAGCTCAAGGTTGGAATGATTGTAGGCCAGCTTTATCCCGATATGGAAAGGTCGATTAAACCGGGTTTTGAGATCGGTTTAAAAACTGCCATACCCCAGGGGGAACTAGATTTTCGAGTATTGGGAAATTGGTATGATGCGGCAAAGGCTGCAGAAATGGCCCGTAGTATGATTGATTCAGGAGTGGATGTTATATTGCCCATTGCAGGCGGTGCCAATCAGGGAATTATTACCGCCGCCAAGGAAGCGGGGAAATATCTATTATGGTTCGATTCACCGGGCACCCAAATAGAACCGGGAACCATTCTTGCCAGCAGTGAAATTAACCAGGAAGAATTGAGTTTTAAATTGATAAAATCCTTTTTGGAAGGAGAGCTTGAACCAGGCTCAGTTCTTCAGGGTGGATTGGAAGCGGGTTATATTCTCTTTAACAGCAATGATCAGCTCTATAAAAAATATGTTCCCCAGGATATCCGCCAGGTTCAAGATAACCTGATTCAGCGTTTGAAGGACGGAGAGCTCTCCTTGAGCCCCGTATTATAAGATATAGATGCTGAAGCTGGAGAATCTCCATTTCAGTTATCCCGGCAGCCAAGATTGGGCCTGTCGGGATATTTCTCTTCATATAAAACCCGGAGAAGTTCTGGGTCTTTTGGGAGAAAACGGGGCTGGAAAAAGCACACTGGCTTCGTTAATCCGTGGACATATCAATCCGCAGAAAGGAACTATAACCGGCTCAGCTAAAGATTCTGTAGGTCTGGTACATCAACATCCGCAAGCGATTCATTCTATGGTTCTTTGGAAAACCATGGTGGCTTCAAATCAAGCTTTCAAGCACAGTCTACAGTCTCCAGGAATTATAAAAAATAAAATAAATCAGGCCATGGAGGGCCTAAATATCCACCTGGATATAAACCGAAACCACAGTGACCTCAGCCGTCCGGAAGCTCAACTTGCCCAACTGGTGGAAATAACCATGGAAGCCCCGCTTTTGATCATCTTTGATGAGCCGGATTTTTCGGGTATAGATAGGTTGAATCAACTTCTTAAAGAACTTAAATCCCGGGGTAAAGCTATTATACTGATCACCCATCAATGGGAAGAAGCCAAGCGCTGCTGCGACAGACTGGTTTTTTTAAAAGAAGGTTCTATAACCCAAAATTATGCCATGGAAAACACTATGGCCCCCGTCAAGGTTTCTTTTAAAGAAAATAGACACAGCCTGATAAATCTATCCTCGCTATGTAAAGAGGGATTGGATCTCCAACTGCACCGGGGTGACCGTCTTGTTATTCTAGGTTACCGGGAAAGCGGACTCAAAAAATTGGAGGAACAGTTAAAATCCCTACTGAATCAATTGGACTATTCTTATATTCCATCGGAGGGAAAAAAAATTGCCCTGGATATTTCCAGCAGTCTGAGAGATAACATAGCCATGGAACATAAACAGCTTAGAAGGGGCTGGAAATCCATCAAAAAAGAAAAAACCGATGCTGCTGAATGGCTGAAACTAGGGGGCTGGCACCAATCTACCGAAGATACCCTGGATACCCTTTCCGGTGGAAATCAGCAAAAACTGTTACTGCGCCGAGAGGGCCTACGATCCAGCGATGTATTATTGGCGGCACACCCTACCCTTGGGCTGGACCAGGTAAATAGGGATGAATGTTTTGAAATGATGAAGCAGTGGAAGAATAAGGCTCTGCTTTATTTAACCAGCGAACCCCTGGAAGCTCTGGGAATAGCCAACCCCTTGGCTCTCTATTTCCAAGGAGAGATCACAGCTGTATTACATCCTCCTTACCCAGATATTCAGCATATTCAACAATGGATGATGGGGGCAAAAGAATGAAAAAATGGACCCTGATCCTTCCGCCTGTTATCATACTGGTGATTTTGATAGTCCTTCTGCTTGCACTGGATCCTAGTGGATCGTCATTAAAAGCCCTATTAATCGCTCCTTTAAGCAAGCCATTTCTAATTGGAAGAACCCTAAATCTGGCCTTTCTTCTAATACTTCCTGCTCTGGGTATAGCCATTGCCTTTAGAAGCGGGGTATATAACCTGGGGGGAGAAGGGCAAATCTATATGGGCGGACTTGTATGCTTGTTAATTCATCTAGCCCTGCCCCACTGGCCCTCAGCCCTTATTTGGTTGATAGCCTGGGGAGCGGCCACCATTACCGGGGGATTAATGACCGCCCTATCGGCATGGCTTAAAGTCCGTTTATCCATCCAAGAGCTTCTATCCACCTATCTTTTGTCGCTTGGTTTAAGCAAAATAGTAGACGGCATTATCACCGGCCCGCTACAAGATCCAGATAGCTATTTAATGACCACGGCCTTAATCTCGGAACATCAACGTCTGACATCCTGGCTACCCTCCACTCCCCTCAACGGCGGATTGGTCATATCTCTATTGGCTCTGGTGCTGGTTTACCTTTTTTTTCATCGGCGTTGGGAGGGCTTTTATTGGGATTTGACTGGGAAAAATCCTCTTTTAGCCCAATATACCGGAGCCAATCCCTCTAAAATATCTATGAAAGCATTGATTATAAGCGGGATGCTTCACGGACTTACCGGCGCTTTATTTATCAGTGGGAACAGCTTTGCCGGTTACCCGGGATTCTCCGGAGGTTTGGGTTGGGATGGAATGGCTGTAGCTCTGATGGGGGAATTACATCCTCTTTTTATTCTACCTTCTTCAGTCTTTTATGCCTTGCTACGACAGGGCTCGGACCATGCATACCTAATGGGATATCTGGGGTTGAACCCTAAGGGCTTCATTCTCGCCTTGGTATTTTTCTTATCAACTTCCAGAATATTGGTTTTATCAAGGAGGAAACGCCGTGATATCTAACGCGCTGGAATTAACCATTCCTTTATTGCTTGCAGCTC
>JAQICO010000303.1 GCA_027858495.1 Spirochaetaceae bacterium | reverse complement strand
ATGTAGTTCCCATTCTAGGCGAGGGTTCCAACGGCGGAAACATTACCCATCCCGCCCGGGTGAGAGACCCCCTGAACACCCTGAGTGCATTGATTAAACTATTGAGCCTCCGGGGAGATAGCAATAACCAGGGACTTTTTGAATACTGGTGCCGCATAAGCGGACAGGAAGATCTATATTCCAAGGATTTCACTCTGGACGATATAGTGTTAAGCCTTCCCGCCTATGTGACTACTTCAGCCTATGAAAGCCGGGCCCTGATGCATATAAAAAGCAGCCACCAGGGAAAACTTAAGGCCCGATACGAAGAATTCTTTCTGAAATATTTAGCCAATCGTCAGAGGGAATTATCCCAACGCTGGGGTATCGTCAAATGGAGAGAATGGAACTATGAAGGTATTGAAAGCAAAGAAGGCATGGGCCCTTTCTACCGTAGCGGCGCAGAAAAGGGCGGTCTTAAAATAGAGCTGCTGGACCGGCAGAATCGTATACAATGCTATCTATGGATGAGAGGTTCCGGTACAGAACCGGTATTCAGAATCATGGCCGACAGCCGGGGCGAAGATGCTGAACGGGAAGAATACCTATTGAGCTGGCAGCGATCTCTCATCGAACGGGCCGATGAATCGGCTGTGGGCTTTAATTGAACAAGACGATAAACCGGCCGCCAGCCCCGAGGATCAGGCCGATAATTTGAATTTAAATAATCCATACCGGATTGAGTTGAGGAGATTATATCGTGAAGAAATTGTTATTGTTTCTACTATTGCTGCTTCTATTCATGGAAGGTTTAACAGCCATGGCCCTGCAAGAGTCCACAGGGTTGGAAGAACCGGATTATATATTGAAGGTTGCCTGTCTGAAGGGGCCCACAGCCTTTGGGGCCATAAAGCTCTTCGAAGATCAGCCACGATTTCCCCATGGTGTTTCATCCAGCTATGAGCTGCTGGGAACGGTCCAAATGATGGTGGCCCGGGTAGCAACCGGAGAAGTGGATGCAGCCGTGCTGCCCTTGAATCTGGCGGCCAAGCTATACTCCCAGGGATCGGGATACCCCATGGCTGCAGTGGTTGGCCGGGGAATGGTTTTTCTACTCAGCCGGGACGACTCCATCGAAGGCTGGCAAGACCTACCGGGCAAGGAATTGGCCTTAGCTGGCCAGGGTGCCACGCCGGATTATCTGCTACAGTATTTTGTAACTCAACAGGGTATCTCGGTGGATCAAATGACAATAAACTATAGCTTTACTGCCCCCCAGATAGCTCAGAATGCCATAGCCGGCCTGGTGAATACAGTAATTGTACCAGAGCCCTTTGCCACCATGATAGAACTGAAATCCCCCGACATGTTACGCCGGCTGGATTTTCAGCAAAGCTGGATTGATCAAGGACTATCCGACCAGGCCTACCCCATGACCGTTGTGGTTCTTTCCCCCCTTCTGCTGGAAGATCATCCCCAGGCGGCGGAGCAGTTTCTCAAGGCCTACGAAGATTCAATTCTATGGGTCAACGAAAATTCCCAACAGGCCGCCCTACTGATAGAAAAATTCGGCGTTATGTCAGCAGCTTTGGCAGAACCGGCCATAAAAAACTGCAATCTGGTATATGTTCCTGCCTTGAAAGCCCGTGATGATATAGAGGAATATCTGCAGGTTCTTAGGGATTTTAACCCATCGTCCATAGGAGGAAATCTGCCCGATGAAGGCTTTTATTTACCCTAAATTCTCATGGGCTGCCCCAATGGCCGTTCTCTTTCTGCTACTGCTTTGGCAGCTGGCTTCCCTCTGGGTAAACGCCCCCATCATTCTGCCATCTCCCTGGAAAACCGCCCAGGAAATGGGGCTGCTGCTGAGAACTTCCTCCTTTTACAAAACCGTAGGGGCCACACTGCTCCGTGGGCTTTGGGGATTTCTTATACCCCTGATTAGCGGACTTGCCACGGGGATTCTATCTGGGAAATATCCACTTTTTTCCCAGGCTATTAGCCCCCTTCTTCGAGTGATAAAATCCACTCCGGTGATGTCGGTGATTCTGCTGGCCATGATCTGGTTTCCCACAGGGCAGGTTCCCATCTTTGTATGTTTTTTAACCACCTTTCCTATTATAACCGAAGGCATGGCCGAGGGAGTCCGACGGATTAATAAAGATTATCTGGAACTGGCCAGGCTCTATAAAATCCAGGGCAGCAAATTATTTTTTCAGCTTTATATGCCTGGAGTGCTTCCCTTTTTATTGACTTCAGTACGGTCCACCCTGGGGCTAACCTGGAAGGTGATAATCGCAGCGGAAGTACTTTCACAACCCAGATGGGGAGTGGGTTCTGCCATGCAGTCGGCCAATGTAAACCTTTTAACTGCCCGGGTTTTTTCCTGGACCCTGGTGGCCATATGTTTGAGCTGGTTTTCAAGCCTGCTGGTGGATGGATTTATCCGCCGCATCCCGGGAGCATCCTATGAAACTTGAGGGAATAGATCTGAACATGGGCGGCCTTGATATATTTAAGGATTTTTCCATGGATTTCCCCCCGGGAGAACTCTGTGTCATTCTAGGTCCATCGGGCTGTGGAAAAACCAGCCTTCTTAATCTGTTATCGGGAGGCTTAACAGCTCAGGCTGGCAAGGTGGAGGCCCCGGCACCGGGAGAACTTTCCTATCTATTCCAGCAACCAGTGCTGCTGCCCTGGAAAACGGCCCTGGAAAATATCATCTTTATTTTACCGGAACACTGGGACAAAAAAAAGAAACAGCATACCGCCCAGCATTATCTGGAACTGACAGATCTCGGAGAATTTTCCCATTACTATCCCCGGGCATTGAGCGGAGGCATGAAACAGCGCCTAGCCATGGCACGGAGTTTTGCCTATCCGGGAAGTACCCTATTTATGGACGAACCCTTCACCGCTCTGGATATAAAATTAAAGATGAATATGATGTCCCTCTTCCAGCAGTTATGGGCAGAGGATAAACGCAGTTGTGTAATGGTAACCCATCAGGTGCAGGAAGCCTTGATTTTAGGGGACCGGATAGTTGTGCTGTCATCAGGGCCCGCTCAGATTATTCTGACTGCCCAAAATCCCTTGAGTCCCAAGGAACGGAAACCTGGACATCAGGGGCTGCAAAAGATAGAGCAGGCGGTTTATCAGGCCCTGCTTCAGTAGAGGATTGTGCCTTTCAACATGTTTTTATTCCTATATATAATAAGCCCGTGTAAGAGTTCCGACACATAGGGTTGACTTTAGGTGGATATATACTATTTTTATTCCCATAGAACAGGCGCTTTTGACCTAGCTTAAGGAGCCAAACATGAAAAAATATTTATCTCTGTGGATCATTCTACTTTTAACTATACCTGTATTTTCTGAAGCTGAACCCTTTGAATCAGTTATGGAGATGTTTTATAGCTATGAGTCTCCCGATGTAATAGAAAACGCTCTGGTTGAAGAGATGGACGGTATTGGCCCCCTGGAAAATCCACTGAATCAAAAAGTCTTGGAATCCTATTATTATTTTAATCTAGGTTTGTTAGACCTGCGCAGAGAAGAAAAACGCCAGGCCAGAAGTCAATTTCAACAGTCCTACGATCTGGCCAATCAGGCCTTGGAAATAGAAGGAACCCTGGAAGTTTACCGTATGCTGGCCTCTTCGGGTTTTTCTTTGGCCGCCACCAAGGGACTTGTCGCCATCATTTCCATGACCGAGGAACTGGACTTGTATACAAGTAAGGTACTAAAGCTGGATCCAAAGGATGCTCTAGGCCTATTGATGAAGGGCCAGCGTCTGATCTTTGCCCCGCGATTTGCCGGAGGAGATCCGGAGTTGGCCTTAGAACTTCTCAATACCAATCTTATGCGTTTGGATGAACTGACAAAACCCCTGCAGTTCGAAACTTTGGCCGCCCTGAGTTATTGCTGGGAAAAGCTGGACGATCATGGCAAAGCCCTGGTTTATGCCCAATGGGCTCAACAACTCTATCCGGAAAATCAAGATGGTTTAAACCGGCTGGAGGATTTAAACCGATAAAGGCTCAAGGATATTTCTTAATGTATAAGCTGTATCATCTTCGAGGCTTTTCTGCATTGCCAAAGTTCAACGGAATTATTACAATGTGGCCATGGACAAGATAATCAAAGGTTTACAGGGAAAAACCCTAAGCGGCAAGGTAGAAATACCCGCCTCCAAATCTCATACCATAAGAGCATTGCTCATAGCCGCCATGGCCTCTGGCAAAAGCGAATTGCGCTCTCCCCTGATATCCCGGGATACCCTGAGCTGTCTACAGGCCTGCCGGCTCCTTGGCGCAGAAATTGTAGAATCCGAGGGTCTATGGACCATCGAGGGTACCGGAGGAAATATCACTGCGCCGGCAAAACCCCTGGATGTGGGTAATTCCGGTACCACGCTATATCTTGCCACAGCCATGGCTTCCCTATCGAAGCAAACCATCACCTTTGACGGCGACGAGCAGATACGCAACCGTTCGGCGGGCAATCTATTGAAGTCGCTGATAGACCTGGGGGTAGAGGTAAAATCCAGCACCAGTATAAAGGGCCTGGAACATTGTGCCCCCTACAGCCTGACCGGCCCCTTACAGGGCGGAAAAACCACCATGGAATGCCCGGTGAGTCAGTACCTCTCGGCCCTGCTCTTAGCCGCACCGCTTATTCCCCTGGGCCAGGAAATGGAGATTGAGGTTCCCCTGCTCCATGAACAGCCCTATGTTCAGATCACCCTGGATTGGCTGGACCGGCAGAATATCCGTTACAGCAATGATAATTTTAAAAACTTCCGTATTCCTGGAGGCCAGAAATATAATGCTTTATCCAGACGGATACCCGGAGATTATTCCTCGGCCACCTTCTTCTTCTGTGCAGCCGCCATCACCGGAGCTACCTTGGAAATTGGAGGGCTGGACAAAGAGGATCCCCAGGGAGACAAAGAGGTTCTAAACCTACTTCAGCAGATGGGCTGCCGTGTCCACTGGAAAGAAGATATATGTATCATCCAGGGAGGAACACTCCATGGGATTTCCATGGACCTGAATTCTATGCCCGATGCCCTGCCCGCCCTGGCCGTCACCGCTTGCTTTGCCCAGGGAGAGACCCGGATACACAATGTACCCCAGGCACGAATGAAAGAGACCGATAGAATCACTTGTATGGCTGCAGAGTTGACCAAAATGGGAGCCCATGTACAAGAAGA
Source organism: Spirochaetaceae bacterium (assembly GCA_027858495.1). Taxonomy (GTDB): domain Bacteria; phylum Spirochaetota; class Spirochaetia; order DSM-2461; family DSM-2461; genus JAQICO01. The sequence continues at coordinate 1,598 of JAQICO010000303.1, read as the reverse complement.
AGACGCTGGTCTGGTTATTCAGGGAAACAGCAGCTTACAAGGCTGTGAACTCCAGGGTTATGAGGACCATAGGATTGTAATGGCCCTGAGTTTAGCCGCACTAAAAGCTGAAGGTGAAAGTAAAATACTAGGAGCCGATGCGGCAGCAGTGACTTTCCCCGGTTATTTTGAGCTTTTGGAAAGTATAATGCCTAAAAACTGACCATGATGTCAGATTTTACCGGCAGTCAGAAATAATAACTTGCAAGAATCAGCAGATGATATTATGCTGATCTGCACTTAAACCATGAGGAACAATAATGAAAAACACCGTTAGCGCTATTTTGTTGATATCTTGCCAGGACCAGCGAGGTCTTGTGGCAGAGGTATCCTTTTTTATATCCACCTATAATGGAAACATTATCAGCTCAGACCAGCATAATGACAGTTCAGGCGCTTTTTTTATGCGTGTAGAATGGGATTTGGAAGACTTTAATATCCCCCGGGAGAAAATAGCCTCGGCCTTCGATCCCCTGGCATCAAAGTACAACATGGACTGGAGTCTCAAGTTTTCCGCTGACAAACCCAAAATAGCCATTATGGTTTCGAAGTACGACCATTGTCTTCTGGAAATTTTACATCAGAAGCATTCCGGAGAATTGAAGGGCGAGATCGTTCTTGTCATTGGAAACCACGAAGATACCCAGCCTCTGGCAGAATATTACGGGGTTGACTTCAAATATTTACCCATCACCAAGGCCAGCAAAAAACAGGTGGAGGAACAACAGATAAACCTGCTTAAGGATCTGGATATAGACCTGATCATTCTAGCCAGGTATATGCAGATACTCAGCCCGGAATTTGTGGCCCAGTTCCCCAGAAAAATTATCAATATACACCATTCCTTTTTACCAGCCTTCATCGGTGCCAAACCCTATCACCAAGCCTTTGAACGGGGTGTAAAAATCATCGGAGCCACCAGCCATTACGTAACCAGCAACTTGGATCAGGGCCCCATTATTCATCAGGATGTAATTCGTGTGAGCCATAGGGATTCCGTTGAAGATCTGGCGGGCAAAGGCCGAACCCTGGAGAAAAGTGTACTTCAGAAAGCGGTGAAATGCCATTTGGATCACCGGGTGCTGACCTTTGGAAATAAGACGGTGGTGTTCGACTGATTTTCCCCTCCCCCCTGCTGGCAGTCAAACCGGGAGGGGAACAAACGGGAGCCTAAAATAAAAACAGCACTGGTAAAGGTTAAAGCGCATGCGTCCAGCTTTGAGCGCCATACATTACCCGATTAACTTTAGTCTCCTTCCCCTCCCCAGCTGGCAGTCAAACCGGAATGGGAACCAACTCGGCCCTATATAAAAAATGACAGGTGGAAAAAGTTAAAGCGCCAGCGTCCAGTTTTTCTGCCTGTCATTTTTTATATAGGGCCGAAGACTTTCCATCCCTTTGATCTATATTCCTTCTCCCCCGGGATACACACAATCCAAGCAGAGATCTTCCTTCACCAATCCCGACTTGATCAGCAGGGCAAAAATCTTACAGCCCGCACAGAAACTGAAAAAGGCTTCCAGGAAGGAAAACAGGGCCAGTACTGCAAGGACAAGCCT
>JAQICO010000002.1 GCA_027858495.1 Spirochaetaceae bacterium | reverse complement strand
TCACTCCTTTGCTTTGAATTGCTGATCTTCTTCAAAACAGGATAACCTGCAGATAGCCGGCTGGGGTGCCGGTTATGGACCAAGGGAAGAACCTCAGGCCTATGCGGTATATGGGCCATCGGCCCGATTCCATAAAAAGAGATTGGTGGTGATGCATTGCCAATTACGCCCGGGATTTCAGGCAGGAATAGAAAAGATAAATCTATTTGAACCGGGAGACGGGCCCATATTGGAATTCCACAAATCGGGATTTAAAATCAAGCAGGTTAAAGTCGATGGAGAATTAAGAAATTTTGCGGAATACCTTAGAGAGGAGTCCGTAGATACCAGGCTGCCCTTGATCTCCCAGGATGGGGATGATGAAAATGTATCTTTTCAAAGGGTTAACGAAGATACAGTACAACTCTACGCACCGGTGTTTAAAGAAGAGCGGTATCGCCTGGCCAAAGGATTGACAGACTATCATTCTATATTAATGGATCGGGTAAAAAATCTGAATTATCCATCTTACTTTAGCTGCAACTGCATTCTCAACTATAAAAATGATAATTTAACTGATAAAGATATTGGAGAACTCTCCGGTCCAGTAACCTTTGGAGAGATTTCCAATCATTTACTGAATCAAACCTTTGTATCTCTCTATATAAAAGAAGCCTAGTCCCACCGCTTCGTTCAGATGAATCATCCAATCCATTAATAACAGATCAAATCTATCTTAAATTTGATCTGTTATGCCAACACATTTGATATGTTTAGTAATGGTCAATTGACAAAAATAGTAAAAGCCTACATTCTCTTCGTTTCATAATCGGAGGCTCCATGGAAAATAAAAGAATCAATTTATCCAGCCTTGCCTGGCCGATTTTCATTGAAACCGCCCTACGAACAGCTCTGATGTCCATGGATACCTTCATGCTCAGCAAGTATGCCGATGAAGCGGCGGCGGCGGTGGGAATGGTTCAGCTTTTTGTCTTTTTTACCATGGTTATCTATATGATGGGGGCCACCGGATCCAGTATCCTCATCTCCCAAAACCTAGGAGCAAATAAAAAGCCTAGGGCATCGGAAATAGGCCGAACTTCACTGATCTTCAATATCGGGTTAGGGTTGGTTTTAAGTCTGATTCTAAGACTTTCCATGCCATGGTTATTAAAGACTCTCAATGTGGAGAGCATTGTAGAATCCTATGCCAAGGAATACCTCTCCATCTATTTCAGCTTTTCAGTGTTTCAGGCAGCCAGCCTTGTTTTAGCAAGCATTCTTCGAAGTTATGGCTATAGCCGGCTTCCCATGTATGTAAATCTTGGAGCGAACCTGCTCAATGTTCTAGGAAACTATATTTTTCTTTTCGGTCCCCTTGGACTTCCCATTCTGGGGGTTAGTGGTGTCGCCATATCCACGGTGGTCAGCCAAGGGCTGGGTGCACTGGTAATGCTTCTCCTGGTGGTTAGAAAGAAGGAGATTCAGTTTCTTAAGGGGAAATTTTTCCCTATGAATCGCCAGCATATTGGAGATATTCTACATATTGGAGTTCCTTCAGCCGGGGAAATGCTCTCATACAACCTTGCACAGGTGGCCATATTATATTTTATCACTCCCATGGGAACCTCCGCTTTGGCAGGTTATACCTATGCAATAAACATTTCCCGTTTCGGCTATATTATCTCGTTGGCCCTTGGACAGGCCACTCAAATATTGGTGGGACATCGTGTGGGTGCCGGTGAAAATCAACGTGCCTTTGGCGAGGTGCTTAAAACCCTGGCAGTGGCCATGGTGAGCAGTCTGGTGGCCATGGGAACCATAGCCCTGTTCCGCTTCCCCATAGTAGGACTGCTAACCCAGGATCCAGAGATAATAGGCATCACCAGCACATTACTGCTATGGTCTGTTATCCTGGAAATCGGTCGGCCCATTAATCTGGTGGTTATTTCAGGCCTTAAAGGCGCCGGCGATGTACGCTTCCCCGTCGCGGTGGGGATACTGATGATGTGGGGTATTTCTGTGACGGGAGCCTGGTTTATGGGAGTATACCTGGCATGGGGAATGACTGGCATTTGGTTGGGCCGGATGCTGGATGAATGGCTGAGGGGATTTGTGATGATATGGAGATGGTCATCTCGTCGTTGGGAAGGAAGGAGCTTTGTTCAATCTAGCTCAGAGAAGAACTAACCTAGTGTCAAAACGATAAAAACCGAATTTAGAGAATAGATGTCAGGAATTAGAAAAATTAGACATCCGATTCATATTTCCAAGATCTCACAAAAGTTCTACAATAGCCCTCTATGAATCTACTATCCCTTGAAAATGTAAATAAAACCCTGAATTCCGAAGCGTTGTTCCAGGAAGTCACCCTGGGCATAGACCAGGGTGATAAAATAGGTTTTATCGGTCCCAACGGTTCTGGTAAATCTACCTTTTTACGCCTTTTAGCCGGTCAATTAGAGCCAGACGGAGGAAATATATCACGGAACCGTGATCTTAAAATCAGTTTCTTAGAACAGCAGCCCCGCATCGATCCAGAATTAGATATTACCAGCCAGCTATACCTTTCAAGAGATCCCCGAATCGAACTACTTCGGTCTTATCACCGCGCTGCCGAGGAAGCGGAGCTGGGCCAGGGCTCTATGAATGAGTTGGAAGATCTGACCCATAAAATGGATGAAGAACAGGCATGGAACCTTGAAAAGGAATACCTATCCTACCTAACTGAGCTTGGAATTACAGATTTAAATAAAAGGGGTAAGGAACTCTCCGGGGGTATGACCCGTAAGGTAGGTTTAGCCCGAATGCTGGCTTCCGGGGCCAATCTTATTTTCCTGGACGAACCTACCAACCACCTGGATGTGGATACCATTGAATGGCTAGAGAACTGGCTGTACAAAACCAATGTGAGTTTTGTCATGGTCACCCATGACCGATATTTCCTTGACCGGGTATGTAATGTCATTATGGAACTGGATCGCAGAGGTATTTTCAAATACCCGGGGAACTATGCAGACAGCCTTAAACGCAAACAAGAAAGACTGGAACAGGAACGCAGGGCCGAAGAAAAACGCCAAACCATTCTTCGACGTGAACTGGAATGGCTGGCCCAGGGACCCAAGGCTCGAGCCACCCGGGATAAAAAGCGTCTGGGCAAGGTGTTGGATCTGATGGATCAGGAAACCGGGGATCTGCAGCGGATGAGCGAATTCACCGCGGGCAATCGCCGCTTGGGAAAAAAGGTTCTTGAACTCTTTCGTGTGGAAAAATCCTTTGGAAAACACCGGGTGGTAGCTCCCTTCTCATACAGCTTTAAACGGGGAGAAAGGATTGGTATCATAGGACCCAATGGCTCAGGTAAAACCACCTTTTTGGATTTGCTCACCGGTCGGCTAGACACCGACGGAGGACGGATTGATCTGGGAATAAATACCCACTTCGGCTACTTCGATCAAATGGGCCGCCCCATGGACCCCAAAACCACCGTACTGGACTTTATCAAAGAAAAGGCCGAAAAGGTGAGCCTCCCTGGGGGAGGACAAATGGGAGCAGCCGCCTATCTAGAACAGTTCCTTTTCCCCTCGGAAACGCACCGTCTCGCCATAGAACGGCTTTCCGGCGGGGAACGACGAAGACTTTACCTGTTGCGGATACTCATGGAAAACCCTAATTTTCTCATTCTGGATGAACCTACCAATGACCTGGATTTGGAAACCCTCTCGCTTCTTGAAAACTACGTGGAAGACTATCAAGGCTGTCTGATTATTGTATCACATGACAGAGCCTTTTTGGATCGATCGACGGATTATCTTTTTATTTTTGACAACCAGGGCAACATTCGGGGATTCTCTGGAAATTACAGTGATTATAGAGAAACGCTGAAGGAAGAACATCGTCAACGGGAACTCAAACTTAAGGAACAGAAAAAAAAGATAGGCCAAAAAGTGGTAAACCGCAGTAAAAAAGGTTTATCTTATAAAGAGCAGATAGAAATAGAAGAATTGATGGAAAGGATCATTTTAGCCGAAGAAGAGAAAGAAGTTTTAGAAGGCCAGTTTTCCCGTTCGGATTTGTCTCCCATGGAACTTCAGAAAAAAAATGAAAGCTATAAGCATCTGCTCAGTGAAATTGAAACAAAAACCTACCGCTGGGAAGAATTGGCTGCTCAAGAGCCTTGATGTGCGCAGTGATTCCTTAGACATATCGAAGGTAAAAATATGAAAAAATTATTTCTGTCATTGGCTTTTGTAACGATTATTACACCATTATTCAGCCAATCCCTTGGCCCACTATCGGGGAGCAATCTCTATCTGCCTCACCTACCCTACCTCAGCTTTACCAATGGATCACCCCTATATAATGAAAACCTCTGGACAATAGAAGAGAGAGTTTATTGGATCAATGAGTTTTTTGTATGGGCCTCTCCGAAAGGAGGTAAGGTGGTGCTTCAAGATCTTCCCAATAGAAACGATTATCTAAGCATGGACTATGAGAGTCTTGTTTTGGAAGAACAGCTATCCTACGATTGGGGACTCCGGGGAAAACTTAGCCTCAGCCTGCGTTATGTGAGTTATTTTGAGGGTATTGGAGATGCTTTTATCGAAGACTTTCATTCCCTCTTTGGCTTTCCCAATGCCGGACGGGAATATTTCCCCCAGGAGCAACTTTATATAAATATAGAAAATTCCAGCGGACATGATCTACAGCTCAACAACAGTAAATTTTCCTTGGGAGACAGTCAGCTTGTATATCAACGGCCCATAGATTGCCGAGCTCCCTGGGCAATCGCCTGGGCGGGAGCAATAAAACTTCCCACGGGTTCCCTGGAAGGATTAAGCGGCTCGGGAACCCCGGACATAGGTCTGCAGCTTCTTACTCTTCGGAATCATAAAAGATGGATTTTCCACGGTCAATTGGGATTTGTTCTTCCCTTTGACGCCCTAATTCCATCGGATTTGAATGTAAGGCCATTTATACAGAATATGCTGGGGCTAGAATATAAGGTACAGGAAAAAATTTCTATTATTAGTCAGCTTCATCTCAATACTTCTCCCCTCACCAGTGATATCTACCGTCCCTATGTGTTAGGTATAGGAAAGACCTATCAGTTGTTACAAACAAATCTAAGGCTAGGATTTAAAATGGCCTATTCCCGGGGCTGCCTACAGCTTTATGTGGAAGAAGATCCATTCACCTTTGAAGGGGCGGATATTATAATAAACCTTGGGGGAAACTACACATGGTAAGCC
>JAQICO010000317.1 GCA_027858495.1 Spirochaetaceae bacterium | reverse complement strand
TCTGAAAAAAATCAATATCAGCTTCCTGTACGGCCTCTTTATTATCCTTGATATTATGATGAACCTTTTTAGTATAGATTTTCTTTTCTTTAAAATGAGTAGTAACCAGTTCTTCCATTTCATTAGCCGTTAAATTTTCATAGATAACAGAACCAGGCATGATTTTGATTAGCGGGCCTCCTGCACAGGGGCCCATACATCCCGTCGAAGTGACCTTTATATTATGACCTAATGTATCCAGGGCAGATATTAAAGCTTCTTTAATCTCCAAAGCCCCAGAAGCAATGCATCCACCGCCGGTACAAAGAAAAATTTCACTTTTATCATCTTTAGGTTGAATCTTCTTTTCATATTTTTGAAGGTCGCCAATAGAGTTAATGGTATTTTTCATAGCTCAACCTCTCTAGCATAATTGCTTATGATATCCTTAATTTTTGTGGGGTTCACCCTTTGAAAAACCTCATCATCCACCATCATAACAGGAGCTAATCCACAAGCCCCATAACAGCGGCCTACCTCCAAGGAAAATTTTCGATCTTCAGTGGTTTCTCCCACGTTTATATCCAAGATTTTTGAAATTTCCTTTAATACATCCTTCCCGCCTCTAACATAACAGGCGGTACCCAGGCAGATTCGAACTAAATGTTTACCCCGGGGGGTAGTGGTAAAAAAGGAATAAAAGGAAACCACCCCGGTGACTTCACTTAAAGGAATGGATAGTTCTGTGCTGATTAATGACAGAGCGGTTTCAGGCAAATACCCGAATAGGTTTTGTGCGGTCTGCAAAGCTGGAATTAATCCACCCTTTTCCTTGGATAATGTCTGGATCACGGCGCTTAGACTTTCTAAAAGTTCTTTCTCGCTGGCTTCACAAACACTTTCCTTCGTTGCAGAAGATGAGTTTTCTTGCATAGGTTATCCCCTTTTCGATTGAGTTAAGGGTAGATGAGAAATAGGACGCAAACAATATAAAAGAAAAACTTTAGGTTCGTGCGGTTACCCTGTTATCAAATTGTAACACAGGTAAAGTATGAGCGTCAAAATATTATTCCTAGGATAAAAAAAAATTGAACTATTATCCATGGTGAAGGGATTTTAAGATGAAACATCAATTGACATGACATAATCCATAATCTAACATTTCATTATGAAAATCTTCATTTATCTAAAAAATGAAATTGAAGCCTTTGATATGACCTCATACATAAATCAAAAAATCTCTAAAAACTTTCCACAGATAGAGATTGAATCCTTTGAAGATTTTTCAGAACTGGCTGCAAGAATCACAGAGCCCGATATTCTGCTGACCTGGAGTTTTAAGGAAGAACTATATTCCCAGGCCACTAATCTTAAATATATTTTCACTCCCGCCGCTGGTTGGGATTGGGTACCCCCGGATCCCCAAGGAAAAGTAGAGGTGGTATATGGAAAATTTCATGGTCCCATAATGGCTGAATCCCTTCTTGGGAATGTATTACACTTTAGCCAGAAAAAACATCTTTTGAATCAAAGACAGATGCAGCATAAGTGGGATAAGAATCTGCAGTCGGAAACGCGATTACTTAAAGATCAAACCATACTTATCATCGGTTACGGATCCATAGGAAGAGCCTGCGCTAAATTATTTAAGCTTTTTGGATGCAGGGTGATCGGTCTAAAACGCTCAGTATCAAAGCCCATAGATAAAGAAGGAGTGGAACTTATTACTCAGGACTGCATAGAAGAAGCCCTGGGAGTATCGGACCATGTGATACTGATTTTACCCTCTGATAAATCCACCGACGGCTATTTTGTCACAGAGTACTTTAGGCTAATGAAAAAAACAGCCTATCTCTACAACTTAGGCCGAGGTAATACCATAGCCACAGAAGAACTTATCAAGGCACTTGAAAATGAAGAAATATCAGGAGCTGCCCTGGATGTTTTTGAAGAGGAACCATTGCCAAAGAGTTCTCCCCTTTGGGATACCCGGAACCTAATTGTATCGCCTCATTCTGTTTGTATATGTCAAAATTATAGAAGTTCCTACTTTATGGAACTTGAAAGTACACTTAGAGAAGTCATAGAAAATCATTAAACTAAATTATATTGAGTATATCGCTTAAATCACCCAAAGTTATCAAGTCATCACAATATTAATCCTAGTTATAAATAAAGAAGATTTAATTCCCCATTATACAGGTCGTACAAAAGGAATTAAATCTACTTTTAACTGATCACTGAATCATCAGCGATCTATTATCTTATTGAAAAGCTACATCGGTAATTGAAAAGGTTCCGTCAACCAAGAAGGCCACCTGACCATCATCGGAGGAAATACCTGCCAAACTTGTAAAAGGAACGGTCATTTCATACCAGCCATTTCCTAGACTGGTTCCGGAGCTGATGCTAAAAACGGCTTCCCTTCCACTGACGTATACCTTTACATCTGCTGCGCTTGCTTTAATTTTAAAACTTACCTCTGAGTAGATATCATATATAGATCCAGACTGGTATACCTGGCCAATACCCATAAAGGCAATACACTGGGTGGGTCCCCAAAGAGTTCCTCCAGAGACCTGCATCACCTCACCCTGTTGAGAATCATTAACATTTGCCAAGGTTGATCCTGAATCCCAGGGTGAAAGATCTGAAAAGAAAACTGAAGTTGTTTGACTTGGAGCAAAAAGATAACCACCGGCAGTAGGAAGATCAGGTACGACTTCAGGAATTCCTGATAAAGCAACATCGGTGATTTTAAAGGCACCGTCGACCATGAAGGCGATTTGTCCATCGTTTTTATAGCCGCCAAGCAAATCACTTAAAGCAACATTCAGCTGATACCAGTCATTACCAAGACTATCTCCCTCAGCAATATAATATAGTCTCTCCAGTCCCTTGGCGTATACCTTCACTTGAGAAACTCCAGGGGCCTTAATTTTGAATGAAAGAGTCGAGTAGGATTCATAATAAATCCCCTTCTGAAGCTTTCCGATTCCCATAAAGGAGATACATTGAGTAGGTGCCCATGCAGTACCCCCTGATACATCCATTACAGTTCCTTGGTCAGCATCAGAAACTTCTGCAAGGTTAGAACCGGAATCCCAGGGTGATAAGTCATAGAATAATATGCTCTGAGTTTTATCGGGGCTATAGATATAGCCGCCATCCACCGGTAGATTTGTAGTTGCAATTGGTGCACCGGCGAAAAGGACATCGGTTATATAGAATTCACCGGTTCCAGTTTCTGTATATTGAAAAATTGCAAAACCTGATTCACTGGTGGAGAGATAATCAATTAAGGGTACGGTTATTTTATACCATCCATTGCCCATATTTTCGCCCTCGGCAAGATTAAACTCAATTTCGTGTTCAGGCATTTTAACTACAATGGAAGAGAAATCAGAGGATTTAATCTTAAAGGTCAGCTGACCATAATCACTCATATAATCCAAAGAGCTGTCAATATCGCTGAAAGCCAAAACGGTACCCCAGGTGTTTGGCTGAGTAGATGTTGAATCGGTATATACCCTTAATACGGACCCCTGATCTGGATCGGTAAGGGATTCAAAGGAAGTTTTTGTATCCCACATGTTTAAAAGAGATGAAGTAACATCTCCCAGGGTAGATGAAAGAAGTACGGGAGAGCCGTTACTTATGGTAGCATCTCCGCCTGTGGTATCTCCTGTGGTATCTCCTGTGGTATCTTCACCTGTGGTATCTTCACCTGTAGTATCTCCACCTGTAGTATCTTCACTTGTTGTGGAATCTCCCAGATCACATCCTGCAA
>JAQICO010000362.1 GCA_027858495.1 Spirochaetaceae bacterium | reverse complement strand
ACTCGAACCTCCGACCTTTGGGTTATGAGCCCAACGAGCTGCCAACTGCTCCATCCTGCGCCGTAACGGTCCATAAGATATCTTAGGGGGGGGATAATGTCAAGGGTCTTGGGGAAAGTTTTTTTGAGAGGGAAAAAGGGGCTTAGAAATAGGTTTAATTGCAGGGTAAATTCTGCCGATTTTGTTTATGAATATCTATCTTGGAGAGACCATGAATCTTAATGAGTTTTACGATGAAGCAAGGCTGATCTCTGATGATCCGGCCAGTCGAATTACACCGGAAAATCTGGCACTTTTAAACTCCCTTGAAACATCGGTGGATTGTCATGCCCATTTGATAAATCGGCAGTCTGCGGCCAGTGGGTATCTTTATCGTAAGCTGGGAAAGGTGGAACCGGCAGAAAGCCGTTTTGATGATTTTTTGGAATTTCTGATAGATCGCAATGTGGATAACCAGTTTGATCAAATTATAAATATCCTGAAAAAGGATCATTTATCAGAGGTCTGGCAAGTATATAAGGATGGCTATTCCCTGGATGGGCCAAGTTTGATCACTGCTTTGATGATGGATCTGCAGTTCGGTCTCAGATCAAAACCTGCTTTAGATTTTCATCTGCAGGTGGATGAGCTCAATGGTCTTGCCATGGATAACCCCATTTTACCTTTTTTAGCATTGGACCCCCGTAGAACGGAATTATCCGGGGAAGATAATCTTTACAGTTCTTTTCTAAGGGCCTTTAAACCGGGTTCTTTTTTTACTGGGGTTAAATGCTATCCCGCCATGGGGTATTTGCCCTCGGATCCACGGCTTTTGCCCTTGCTGGAGATCTGTCAGGAGAAGAACATCCCTGTAACCACCCATTGTGGAGGGACTAAGGTCAGCGGGCTAGGGCCATTCATGTTATTAAAGGGGGAGGCCTATGTCAGGGCTTGGCGTCTTTTTCCCTGGGGTAGAGACTATAAAATTTGGAAAAATCATCCCATTGGGCGGGGACGGAAGACCAAGGCTAATTTTCTCAACCACCCAAGACAATGGCTTCCGGTGTTGAAGATGTTTCCCAAACTAAAACTCAATATTGGTCATCTTGGGGGGAACGATGCTTGGTGGACCTTTGTTCATACTCAAAAAAGCCAGCGCTTAGAGGCCATTGTTGAAATGATGGAACAGTATCCGGGTGTCTATGGCGATATCTCTGGAATCCCTCTGGAACCAGAATTACTTGAAGGATTTTTAGAAAATGAGAAATGGCCTATATTAAGAGAACGCGCCCTTTATGGTACGGATTTTTGGGTAAATATCCTTTCTGGGCGTTTGGCCGAGTCCATCGAATATTATAAAGGCATTCCCCAGGATATTCAGAGGTCTCTGAATAATGAAAATCCCAGGGAATTTCTATTGGGAACTCTCCCTTAGGAGACTTGTGGAAGGCCGTATTTTTTATCCAGCCTCTGAGCACTTTTAAATAACTGAGCGATCCAGATAAATCCAAAGGGTAGCAGCAGGACGATGGTCCAATCGGGAATCCGGGGCGAAAAGAGTATATAGTCGTAAAATCCGTGAAAAGCAATGGCAAGAATTAGGCCCCAAATGCCGCTTCGTCTGCGATCGTACCAGGCCAATCCTAAATAATAACCCATCAATCCCGAGGCGATGCAGTGTAACGGTACTGCAGTAAAGGCCCGGAGAACCAGTATTAATGTGCTGCCGTTGCCTCTCATGCCATAGACCACGTTTTCGAAGAAGGCAAACCCCAGACCGGCCGCCATGGCGTATACCATGCCATCGCTGATTTCATCGAAGATTTTTGGACTGAGGCGTTTTATCAAAATGAATTTTATACCCTCTTCTACAAGGGCCGCCACAACAAAGGCATGATACACCGGCTGCCATACCCTGGGAAAAAATCCATAGCCCTTCATCAGGATGCCTTCAAGAATTGCTGCAGGTATTATTGTGAGACATCCGAAGATAAAGATCTTGGTTACCACTGCCTTGGGTTCGGGTTTCAGGTTATCTCTGCGAAAAAAATAGCTCAGTAAAACGATGGAGGGTAGAGCCGCCAGCCCCAGGTATAGGCCCAGGTAGGTTAACATGATTTTAGCTCCTTTAAAATATCCAGGAAGCGTTGATTGTCTTCCTTTGAACTGATGGTATAACGGATATGTCGGTCCATACCGAAGGACTTTAAGGAGCGAATTATTAGCCCGCGGTCCAGTATTTGCTGGTAGAGTTCTTCCGCCGGTATTCCCAGGCTAAGGCAGATAAAGTTGCTTTGAGTGGGATAATATTGGATGGCCAGATCGTCGAGACCTTTATAAAGTTGTTTTTTACCTTCCAAGGTCATTTCTCGTGAGCTATTGTGAAATTGCTGGTCATCAAGGGCCGCAGCCCCAGCCGCTTGAGAAAGGAGGTTCACATTGAAAGCCTGTTTGGCGGTTAACATGCTTCTAATTAATTCTTCCTGGCCCAATGCATAACCAATTCTCAATCCGGCAAGACCGTATATCTTTGAGAAGGTCCGGGTAACCATCAGGCGTGGGTATTTTTTTATCAGCTCAAGGGCCCGGGGGTAATCCGGGGCATCCACATAATCCTGGTAAGCCTCGTCCAGCACTACCACCACATGGGAGGGCAGGGCAGAGAGAAAGTTATCTAATTCTCGGTGGTTGAAGTAGGTTCCTGTGGGGTTGTTGGGATTACAGAGAAAAAGAATCTTTGTCTCGGCCTTCACCTTTGCTGCCAGGCCCCGTAGGTCGTAACATCCCTCTTTTAAGGGACAACTTTCCACGGTGGCTCCAAAGAGTTTTAGAGAAAAACGGTATTCCGAGAAGGTATTCTCCGATATCAGACCCAGATCTCCCGTATCCAGCAGGGCACCGCATATCAGGGCGAAGAGTTCATCGGAACCGTTTCCCACGGCCACTTCCTCTCTGGTTAGGCCATGGATATTGGCGATTTTATCGCGAAGCATGGTGGATGCCCCGTCGGGATAACGATGCAGTCCTCCTAGAACCGCCTCTATGGCTTTGACAGCTCCAGGAGAGGGGCCCAGAGGATTCTCGTTGGAGGATAATTTCACTTTATCGGGAAAACTCTTCCCGGCACTGTAGGGCGTTATATCCCTAAGAGAGGCTTTTAGTAACATGAGTTACTTTACCTTCAGGCAAGTTCTTTGTCCACAGTCTGTTGCTGCATGGCTTGATAAATTTTACGCATCAGTTCTTGAGGTTCAAAGGGTTTGCTCACATAATCGTCAAAACCCGATTGCAACAGCTTCTGGGAATCACCCTTCATGGCCATGGCAGTCAAGGCCAGTATCGGTGTCATGGGCAGGTTTTCCTGTCTTTCATACCGACGTATTTCCTTTAGGGTTCGGTGGCCGTCCCATTGGGGCATGTGAATATCCATCAATATTACCATGGGTTTTTTATTTCGGTATATATCCAGGGCCTCCTGACCTCCTTGGGCCTCGAGCACTTGGGCTCCCTTTTTTTGCAGCAGCCTACAGGCCAAAAGACGGTTGACCCGGTTATCCTCCACCACCAGTACTGAGACGCCTTCCAATGAGGCTCCGTCCATGTCAAATGCTTCGTGGGGGGCATCCGCATTTTGATCGTTTTCCACTTTTAGAGGCAGAGTTACATAGAAGGTTGTTCCCTGGCCTTCCCGGCTGTTTACCCACATTTTTCCATTCATTTGTTGAGCCAGAGAATGGGAGATTGCCAGGCCCAAGCCGGAGCCTCCATACTTTCTAGAGGTGGACACATCCACCTGGCTGAAGGACTTAAAGAGCAGGTCCTGCTTCTTTTCAGGAATCCCAATACCGCTGTCCACAACCTGGAAGCTAAGTTCCCATTGGTTTTTATCTGTGTCAGGTTTAGCCTGAACACGCAGTTCTATTCCTCCAGATTCGGTGAATTTTAATGCGTTACTCAAAAGGTTCATTAAAATTTGTTTGATTCTTAGGGGATCTCCAAGAAAGGAGTCCCTTTGCCCTTGGGGTCTCTCACAGTAAAAATCCAATCCCTTGGCTTTGATCTGAGGTTCAAAAAAATCATGAATCTCTTTAATAAGATCCTTAAGAGAGAAGGAAATCTCTTCCATGGACATTTTACCAGATTCCATTTTAGAAAAATCCAAGATATCATTGATGATATGCAGCAGTGAATTGGCGGACATCTTTATGATATTCAGATATTCCCGTTGTTCCTCTTGTAAATCGGTCTGAAGAACCAAGTCAGTCATACCCATTATTCCGTTCATAGGGGTACGGATTTCGTGGCTGATATTGGCTAAAAAGGAAGATTTTGCCTGGCTTTGCTTTTGTTTTTCCTGACTCAGTGCCTGAATCTGATACAATAGAGGAGATTCTTCCTGTTCAATGCTCTGGATATGTACGGTGTAGTATCTTTTTCTGATGGTATCCATGGCTTTGCAACAATAGGCAAAATCCTCTTCCGGATCGCCAAGCTTAACCACTCCCTGCTCTGGAATATCCAGCTTCTGGTCAAGGTTTTTTAGGCGTGCAAAGAAATTTTCTTTTTCGAAACAGCTATGATCCCATCGGGTGATGTCTAAAAACCGCTGATTTCCTGCGATAATTTTCCCATTTTTGTCCAGTACTATTCTAGCAGAATGAGCCTGTTGAAAAATCTGAGCAAATAAACCGTCTGGAAGCGCCTTACGGGGCATCAATAAACTCCTGCAAATGGGATTATAGAAGAAAAGTTTAATAGGGGATTGTTATAAAATCCAGAGATTTAAGTCATTTCTTCCGGTAGGAAAAGCAGACTACGATGATCTTGCTCCTGTTGGCGTATCATAATGCGCGTTCCCCCCTGCTGTGACATTACTTTGGACAAAAGCCCTCCCTTATCCCCCAATGTAAAGGATAATTTGAGGCCATTGCCCTCTATCTCAAGACTATCCGCCGGGCCTAGGGTAATACAGTGTTTCATAATTTTAAAATTTCTCCAT
Source organism: Spirochaetaceae bacterium (assembly GCA_027858495.1). Taxonomy (GTDB): domain Bacteria; phylum Spirochaetota; class Spirochaetia; order DSM-2461; family DSM-2461; genus JAQICO01. Next base: position 11,018 of record JAQICO010000362.1, on the reverse strand, counting down.
TTAGTCTATTCTATTGAAATATTATTCTGTTTTCCATGTTTCTTTTGTGAAGAATTTTCCATGGATAAAATCGATGATTGGCAAATGCTTGTCCAGAGCTGTCGTTGATGTTATGATGGATCCCACCATAGAGGAGGGGATATGGCTCATTGTATTGTGGCAGAAGCGGAAGCAGTTCTAGATCGGGAATTTCCAGTATTGGACAAGGGTTTTGTACGAATGGTGGATTATATGGGCAGTGATGAAAGAATTGTTCAGTCTGCCAGGGTCTCCTATGGAAAGGGAACCAAGAATTACCGGCAGGATAAGGGACTTATTGATTATCTTTTACGGAACGAACATACCTCTCCCTTTGAGCAGGTGGTTTTTACATTTCATTGCAAAATGCCCATATTTGTAGCACGGCAGTGGGTGCGTCACCGTACAGCGAGGATCAATGAAATTTCTGGCCGGTACAGTGTAATGCCCAATGAATTTTACCTGCCTCAAAATGAGGATATCAGCTTCCAAAGCATGGATAATAAACAGGGGCGTTCCACCGAGGATGTCCCCCAGGATGTTCAGAAAAGAGTGATGGATCTTTTGCTTCAGGGCCAAGAAGAATCCTATGAAAAATACAGCGAACTGGTGGAAAATGGGTTAGCCAGGGAATTAGCCCGGATCAATCTTCCATTAAGCCTTTATACTGAGTGGTATTGGCAAATCGATCTTAAAAATCTTTTTCACTTTCTCAAGTTGCGTATGGATGCCCATGCCCAGATGGAAATAAGGGTTTATGCTGAGGAAATTCATCGATTGGCTTCTCTGGTTTGTCCCATGGCCTTTGAATCCTTCAGCCAGCATATTTCAGGTTCTATGCGTTTTTCCGCTTCGGAGTTAAAGGCTTTAAAGGCCCTGCTGAAGGGAGAAGATTCCGGTCTTCAAGGTAAGGATGAGGAACGTTTTAACGCAAAGATCCAAGAGGGTCGTCAGTTATAATACTCACCAGTGAAGGATGGTTTTTAATCCGATCTGATGGGTCTGTCCCAGGGTCGTATCTATATAATTATAAAAGACAGATAAATCGATCAATGGACTTATAGCCTGGTTCACGCTGGTGGCAAATTCCAGGGTCCGGCGTTGATTGTCCATGACATCTACGCTGCCGCCGTAGGATACTCCCGCAGAAATACTATTCCCTTTGTAATAATCCACCGTGGCGGCTAGGTTTGCTCTTAGGGTATTGTATCCGGACGTATAGGAAAACCAGCTTCCCGATAATTTGATACTGTTTGTGCCGCCAAAATAGCTTATTATTTCCGGATTAACTTCAATGAGGGTGTCGTTATGAATACTTCCCATGGGGGGCTCTCCGAAGAAGGTTCCCTTTATGGCCACGCCGGCACCCAATTTATTCCCTATAGAACCATTGATACTGCCTTTAATCTCTAAATAGGGATTAAAATAGGGAAATGGTGTATAGGCTGTTTCCAATCCCAGGTAGAGTTTATCTATTCCCTTGTAGACCACAGCTAAACGGGTGGTATTATCGGGGTTATTCTCAATGATTTCAGTTTCATTGATTAGTAGAAAGTCCCAGGTCTTTTTTAAATGGTATATGATCCCGGGATTAAAAAGTATCCCCAAGGATCCATCGGGATAGATATTCACCATGGTGCTGAGTGGAAAAAACTCATAGCTGTAAAGTAGCTTCACGCCCTCAAGCAATCTTATTGCCTCGGGGAATTGCGGGTCTAGTTCCAATACTTTATTGAGTTCAATTTCGGCAGAATCAGGATTATCCATGGCTAGATAAACCTTGGCCTTTTCTGTTAGGATGATTCTTTCATCTTCACCGTATTCCAAAGCTTTAGCGAAGTTCTCCAAGGCCAATGGGTATTCTCCCTTCCAGAAATAGACACGGCCTAAGGCCAAATGCCCGTCAGAATCTTCAGGATTAATCAGCAGAAAGCGGATAAAGAAACCAATAGACTCATCATAATTACCCTGCCAGCTTAGAATCTGAGCCTTGCGGAACAGGGCTTCTGCAAATTGATCGTCCAATTCCAGGGCACGGTCCAACAGAGATAAAGCTTCTCCAAATTTATTTTTCCAACTGAGTAATTTTGCTATTCTAACCAAGGCAGCTGTATTATTCGGCTCCGCTTGAAGTATCTCTTTATAGTATACCAGGGCCAAGTCAAAGTTTCCCTGGCGTTCACTCTCAATGGCCTTTTCAAAGAGCTGTTCCCATTCTTGGGGATTTTGAGAATCCATGGGAAGATCCGCATTCTGGGAAAATAGAAGAGATGACAGCATAACCATATGCAAGAGAACGAATCCCTTAGCCGCAAAATTCATAGGAGCCTCCTGTACAAAGATACTACTCTGGCCAATACAATGCAAAAGATCTGGGAAAATTGTTCCGATTCCTAGGAAATACTGTTTTGGTATATTACATTTAAAGGAGACCTCTTTGGGGGCTGTCGCGAAAGTCCCCTTTAGGGTATCCAGATACATGGAGCATGGATCTGGATGGAATTTTTCAGATCGTTCAAATTAGCTGGGGAGGTTATGTTGTTAACATTTTCAAGATTTTTTATATATTCCATGTTTTTTTTTGCAGTACAGGGCTTGGCAGCTCAATCGCTAGAACTTCCTCAAGATATTAACACCGCCGAGGAAGAGGCCATTTCATGGCTGGCTGACCGGATTGTCCCAAATCAGGACATTCCAGATCCCACGGCCCTTCGACGCAGGTTAATTCAGAGCTACGTAATCGACCCGCAAAATCCTGCATATCCCTGGATATACCATCGTTCCTACATCTATGATGATGCCCTTGCGGTAATAACCTTTACCATTCTGGAGGATTATCAGAAGGCCGAATTGATCCTCTCCGCGTTATACAGGAATCTTCAGCCAGACGGAGCCATGTTTTTTGCTTATAACACCCGCAACGACTGGCCCTATATGGACGATCCTCAGGGGGGGCAGATCCGCTCGGGTGCTCTGGCCTGGGTGGGTTATGCCGCCGTATTTTATCTGGAACAGCGATTAGAAGAGGATCCCTGGTTTTTAGAGGATGATCTTTTAGCGAAGGATATTTTGGATTTAGCCCAAAAAATAGGAAATTATTTATTGAATCGCCAGATACAAGATCCAGCCGACGGCCGCTTCGGTATGGTAACCGGGGGCTATGGGAGTCATCAGCTAGGTCTTGAGGATGAAACTATTCAGGAGGAATTCATTCCAGTGGAAATCACCTGGGTCAGCATGGAACATAATGTGGATATTTATTTTCTTTTCAGAGATTTAGGTTTACTCACCGGAGAGGAGAAATGGACCCAGGCCGCAGAGCGATTGGCCCAGGGACTGATGAGCCTCTGGAATCCCCGAGCTAAGCAGTTTAACCGAGGATATCGTCCGGAAACAGGTTTGGACGGTTCCTTGCCTCTGGATGGCGCCAGCTGGGGTTTTCTTTTCCTCCATGCCCGGGGGGATATGCGAAAGCAGCGCAGATCATTGCAGAATATCGATGAGGTGTTTTTATCCACCGGGGATCAGTTCCGGGGATACCGTCCCTATGGCAATGAACCCGTCTATGAACAGTCCCGGATAAATGCTTGGTATTTCCCCTCAAATCCCCAAACCCAATGGACCGATCTTGATTTTGTATGGACCGAGGGAAGTTTGGGCGTCGCTGCGGCCTATGCCCGTGGAGCCATGGAAGAACAAGCCATTGAGATCCTCAGAGACACCATTCCCCTGATATACCAGGGAGGAGTCCGTTATGCTTCCAACGTGGTGGATTATCAATTTGGCAATGACCCCAGTGTGGCTTCCACTACCTGGTTTATCTTGGTGGCTGAGATTCTTAAGGGAAATCCCCATGCCCAGGATTTCTGGGGAAACGATGAACTATGAAATATTATTTAGTTCTTTTTCTAAGTCTATGGTTACTGCCTCTGGTAAGCCAGGAAAGAGAACTTCCCATTAAACTTGGGGTATTGGACCCGGTGGTTTTTTTGGATCATTCCCAGGGGGATCTCTTTTCCTCATCGGGTGGTTCCCTGGAAAAATTAGCTTTGACCCGTATCTTATCCATCCAGGGGATTCCCTTCGAGATTTTAGAGGAAAATGATGATTTCGGTAAGTACTCACTAATATTGACTGCAGGAGCAATGGATAACCCTAATGTTTCTCCAGAATTGATGAACCGTTTATTTGACTATGTAGAAATGGGGGGTAGCTTATTATCCTCGGGGAGTTTGGGGAATAAACTTTATACACTCTTTGGAGTAGAGAATCATTGGCCTTCTCAAGGCCGTTATCGTTTAAATTTTATTGGGGCGCATGAAAGCCTCTATTATTTGGACCGTCCAGAAGAAAGGACTATTTCACTGGGTAATGGGGAAGAGCATTTTTACGATGAGGTTATCTGGACTCACGGCTATGAAGCCGGACCTTCCACCGTTGTTTTAGGAGAATTTGACGATCAGACGGCGGGCTTCCTGGTACATTCCTACGGCCGAGGCAAGGCCTACCTATTGGGTGTCAGTTATGTTGATTCTGTTTTACTGCCTCAACGCAATGGAGATTTTCAGGCTCAGCGCAGTTATGTAAATAGCTTTGAACCATCGGCCGATGTTATAATGCTTATCATTAAGGCCCTGTACCAAAAGTGCTATGTTCGTTCCGCCGTGATTTCTGTTATCCCCCAGGGGCGCTCTCAGGCACTGTTACTCAGTCACGATGTGGATGCTCAAACCTCCTTTGTAGATGCTTTGAAGTATGCCCGGCTGGAGGGGAAATTCCATGTTACCAGCAGTTTCTTTATCAATACAAAAACCTTTATTGATGCTGCCGATATTGATTATTATAATATTCGCCAAAATCAAGAGGCTGTAATGGAGTTGCATAACCTAGGTGCGGATATCGGTTCTCATACGGTGGCTCATTATATCGATTTCTCCCACAGTCCTTTAGGTGCTGCAGATGTGAGGGCTTCCAATTATCACCCGGAAAATGAAATTACAGTATACGGAGAAGTGCGGGTAAGCAAGGAGCTGCTGGATGGGGATATTCCGGGGTTGAATACGCTGAGTTTTCGAGCGGGGTACCTTCAGTTTCCCAAAGACCTGATTCGAGTGCTTCAGCAATCGGGATATCTCTACGATTCCACCTTTTCAGCCAACGATACCCTGACCGCCTTCCCTTATTTTGCTCTGGAAGAACAGGATTTAAGTTCCAGAGAATCATCCATTGTAGAAATCCCAGTAACCATGGATGACTCACGGGAATTTTTAACCCCTGATTCCTTGGATTCTGCGGTGAGCCGCTGGATTGATATTTGTGATGCCAATGGGAATAACGGAGGCATTTCGGTGTTGCTGATTCATTCTTCCGATACTAGAGATAGTGATTATAAGCTGCGCGCCCAGGAACAGCTGATGAATCATCTATCCCGGCAGCAGGGCTGGATGGGAAATATCGCTGAATTCGGGCAATATTGGCGTCAGCGGCAGGATAGTTCTTTCAAGATGTTTCAGAATGCCTCAGGAGGGCTAATTCTCCAGTTAAATAAGACAGCAGAAGAACTGCATCCCTGGATAGCTTTTGAGCTCAAAGGCAGAATCCCTTCACAGATTATGGTGAGAGATTCCCTTGGGGTGATTCTGGATTATCAAATAATTTCCCGAGGCGACGGGGTTTTTTTGAGATTGAGAAGCTCTGATCCATTAGGTCGCTATCCTTAAAGATATCGATAAAGGTTCTTCCTAATCTTAATTTTCATGAAAATGCCTTTTTTCAAAGCCTTTGTAGGCCCTATCAGCCTTTATTTTTTTAACTTTCTGAGTTTCTCTATTTTATTAAGAACCTTGGCCATTTTACTATCGAAATTTTGAGAAACCATCTCTTCGGGATATTGGGAGGATAGAGTCTTTAGGAAGTTGAGACTGTTTGATATATTGTTATCGTCCAATTCTACTTCTACGTCCCGGTTACGGTTCCTTCTATCAAAATGCTGGGCAGTGTTGAGAAGGCTTCGTTCCCCTTCCAGCTTAGAACGTACCACCTCCATTTTAAGGGGCACCTCATGGTTGAGCATGTCTCTTTTTTCATTTTCAGGTAGGGATTGAGATAAATCTGACAGGTATTTAAACATATTTGCCAAGGTCTTTCGGTCCACGGGAGTCTCGGGCTTCTTTTCAACCTCAACGGTTTTAACCTTTTCATCAGCTGGAATATCCTGGAGCATTTCAGGGGTTGATTCTATTGGTTCATTCTTTTCCTGTTCCAAACAAGGATTGGGATTATCCTGGGGAAGGGGCTGGGTCGGCCCGGAAGTCAGTGGGGCATGGGTCAGGCTTTGGGGAAGCTCCGGTGGGCTGTCTTCATGGGAATCCAAGGGTTCTTCAAGTATTTCATCTTCTTCCTGAACATCCAATAGATCGTCCATTGGTTCTTCTATTTGCTCCTTCGGCTGCTCCAATTCTTCTTCCGGAATCTCATGGGGCTCTTCCTCCTAAATATCCTGGGGAACCATGGAGTCATACTCTTCCATTTCATCGGAAATGAAGAGCTCATCATCGGTATTTTCCTCTTCGTCCTGGAAATCAATCACATCATCGGTCTCTTCCTCAATGATCAGAGGATTTTCAGGTTCCAGAACCAATTCATCTTCCTGGGGAACTTCGGGCTGATCTGTCTGCGGGTGAAGATCCTCTTCCGGGGGTACCATCGACTCAATGGGTGGTTCGGCCGGAGGCATAGGAGGCTGCATGGGTGGAGGGTTTATATTTTGAGGTACAGGAATGTACATGGGTTGGGGGGGCGGACCAGGGTATCCTGGCATCTGAGATGGGGGAAAACCATGTTTATTACGATAATCCTTTTCTTTCTTTTGCCGTTCCTCTTCCATCACTTCAGTATAAACATCACTGAGATCCTCTTCCTCCTCGCTGAGATAAATCATCTCCCTTTCTTCATTGATTTCGATGATGGGTTCCATGGCATTGATATCCAGTAACGTCATACTATCGTCGACACTGAAGGATTGGCTGGCGAAGCTGCTCAAGGGAAAATCCTCCACGGGTTCTTCTTTGGGAGGGAGCATACTCTGCAGACCCCGGGCCATTTTATTGATGTTTTTTTCCCAGTGATCCCGGTTTTCATCCATGATGGCTGCGGTGGTTTCTTCGTAGAGCTGCAGAAACTCATTGAATTGGTTCAGATCTTCTTCGGTGCCTCGATTGGCCTGCATATTCATCAGCTGGTCCATATCTCTCAGGGCTTCTTCCTTTTCTCCCTGATTGAGGTTGTAGCGGATTTTTCTGGTCAGATCATCACCGGTTATATCCTCACCAAGGTTCCCCAGCATTTCCAGAGCATCTTCCCAGCGTTCTTCCTCTTCGTAAATCCTGGAAAGCCGGCGCTGGACCCGCTGATCTCCCGGAGCGTTTGTATCGTATCGTTTTAATAGTTCTTCCGAACGTTGGTTGTTGCCGTTTTTTCTAAAAGCATCGGCTATACGCAGAAGGGCTTCGTTGTCTTGCTGTTGGATTACATTTATACCGGCTTTCTGAAGCAGTTCCCAGCCCTTCTCTTCTTCTCCCTGACGCACCTTCAATTCTGCCAGATCCTGCAATGCCCGGTAATTTTTCGGCTCTCTGTCCAGGATGTGCTGGAAGGTTTCCTCTGCCTCGGTTAGCTGGTTCAGACGGATCAATGACCGACCGATTTCATTTTGTATTTCCAGATCGAAGGGATAGAGGGTGGCAAGTCGGTTCATTTCCTTGAGGGATTTTCCAAAGTCCTTCTGGCTGCCGTAGAGTTTATTTAAATTTATTGAGGCATTGCGGTATTCAGGCTCTAGATCAATGGCCTTCTGATAATAATCTTTAGCCTCATCAAATTGTTCCATTTGGGAAAGTACCACACCCATATTATTCAATACCTGGGCATTGAGCTTATCCTTGTGGAGAATCTCATGGAAGGCTTTACGTGCCTGGGGCAAATCACCCTTTTCCTGTAAAACGATACCCAGGTTATTCTGGCAGTCTGTCCAGCCTGGACGGCTATTAAGGGCTCTTCGGAAATATTCTTCTGCTCGGTCCCAGTTTTTCTGCTTTTGGAAAATCACACCGCGGTTATATAGCAGATTGGCGTTTTGAGGATCCTGCTGCAATCCCTTATCATAATATTCTGCGGCTCCATCGATGTCTTCCCGTGCCTCGTGAATAATTCCTAAATTATTATAAGCTTGAATATAATGAGGATTTAGTTCCAGAACCTTTTTATAATCACTCTCCGCACGTTTTATCTTTCCCATGGCACGGGCCAGGTTTCCCCTATTGTAATATAGGTCTGCCCCTTGGGGATTCAGTCTCAGGGTTTTTTTTAATATCTTCCAGGCCAGGTCAAAATTTCCCTGGCGCCGATGGATAATGGCCAGGTTATTCAGAGCTTCCAGGGTGTTTTTTTGAATTTTTAAGACCCTCTGAAAAGACCTTATTGCCCTATCGTCTTTGTGTAGAAGAGATAAAATATTTCCCTGTAACAAATAAAGCGCCCAGTGTTCCGGTTTTACTTCTATAAGTTTTTCTAAGCGCTGTTCCGCTTCTTTGTAATCCTGTATCTCGTAGGAATGAAGGGTCTGTTTATATAGTTTTTGTATTTCCTTGTCTGTCATACCATTAAGGCCTTACAGCCACCTCCAGGGAAAAATTACTATATTGTGGAGGTGAAGAATCGTTATATGCCACCATGGATATATACCAGGTTTTATGGCTTTCCAATCCTTCCAGATAAAATTCCTGAGCTGGAACCTCTACTTCCAAGGGACTCTGAGCTCCAAAATAGCTGCCCGGCCGGTCCCCATAATAAATCTGAAATCCTGAGATACCGGAATTTTCCGAATAGTCCCAGGTCAGATGCACTCTACCGTCGTCAAGTACGGCCGCACGGAGGTTTAAGGGAGCCAGGGGAGGCAGATGTTCTTCATAATGAATTTCAAAGGAGGATAAACTGGGAGAAAATCCCACACCAAGATCAGGGTAAAGGATGGCCAGGACCATCATATAGCGACCCAGGGGCTTTCCGGTCAATGTGGCGTTTTCCAATGGCTGCCATTGATCCAGCCAAAACTCTGGCTTTTCCCGGTTCATCAATTGGGATCTCTCTTGCAATGCCTGACTGCGGTGGTTGGTAATATAATAATAGTAGCTGATTCTACTATTGTCCCGATGATTATCATGGATAATTAGATCCTCCACCGAGGAATCCTGATAATGAAAATCCAGCACCGGTGAGATATAATATCCCGGTTGCTGATAATCCAGCATCACCGGAGGTTCCTTCCAGCTACGACTAAGGGATAATTCATCCATAAATCCAGTGAATCCCTCTCCGATTATCAACGGGGTAGGTTGTGGCTGCTCTATTCTAGGCAGGAGGATATCTCCTTCTTCCCTTCTGGTGGCGGTGGTATGAATAATCTGTGAGGGTTTTCCGTCAATCAGGTATTCCAGCAATCCTAACTGGCTGTTATAGCGGAGCATATGATGACTCCATCGGCGGGGAATCAAACGGTCGCCCTGAAGTTGAAAGAGAGTTTCTTCTCGTTGGTGAGATAGAAAAAAATTGATAAATTCCCAATGGAGGCTTCGATTTTTAATGGTGCAGGATACTTCTTGAGATAAAATCCGCTGATTTTCCTGGAGGAATCCCTTCCATTTTAGAAGAATCTCACCCTCTTGGAGATTGGCAGGATAGAGCCAGAACTCAATGGTAAAATCCTCCCAGGGTTCCCGGGGATAAAATTGAGAACCTTCCAATGGCTGTAGTTCAAGATATTTATCTTCGGTAAAATAGGCCGCGCCCTGCCCTCGGCGGGAGAACTGCTGCTGAACCTCCGGCTTATTGATCAAACGGTATAGCCCGGATATTTCCTCTTCCAAGGGGGCTTCAAAGTTGAATAAAAAATCTCTATCAGCCTGGGGACTCAATTGAGTGTTGGAGACTTGGAGATCTAAATAACCCTGTCGGCCCTGCTGTTCAATCAGATTTAAAAAATAGCCTCCCTGCCAGTTATCCTCTTCACCCAGGGTGATGATTTCTTCGGCGTGGAGAAGGGAGAGAAACAGAAAAACAATGGAGACGTACTTTAATCTTTTCATTTTCATAGTTCTTATATAGATTTAGTATCGGTATACCATGGAAGATAATAAAGAAAGACTACGCGAAAAGATTAGAGAGTTTCCTCCAACCCCCGGTGTTTATATTATGAAAGACCGATCGAAGAAGATTATTTACGTGGGAAAGGCCGTAAATCTGAAGAATCGGGTCTATTCCTACTTTGCCGGGCGCAAGGAAGGGAAAACCGCTTTTCTGGTCTCCCGGGTACATGAGATTGAGACCATTCTCACCGAAACCGAGTACGAAGCCCTGGTGTTGGAAAATAATCTCATAAAAAAATGGAAGCCCCGTTACAATATCCGGCTGAAGGATGGAAAAACCTATCCGGTGATCCGCATCTCCCGGGAAAAATATCCCCGGGCCTTTCGAACTCGTACCCTGATCAACGATAAATCCCGCTACTTCGGCCCCTTCTCCGATGTGGGTGCCGCGGATAATTATATGAATTTGATTCAAAAGCTTTTTCCCATCCGCCGATGTGCCTCCATGAGGGGCCGCAAAGAGCCCTGTCTTTATTATCATATGAAACGCTGTTCCGCCCCATGCGTGGGAAAAATATCCCCGGAGGATTACGCCGTCCATATCCGGAAGATCGCCAGCCTTCTGTCGGGGAAAACCAAGCAGCTCCTGGAGGAGCTGAACCGGGAGATGAAGCAGGCCTCCAAGGATCTTGCCTTCGAGCGGGCCGCAGAACTGCGCGACGGTATTAAATCCATAGAAGTGCTAAACAGCGGCCAGTCGGTACAGGACTTTGATCAGCAGCGCCGGGATTACTTCACCCTGGAATCCAGCGGATAGCACTATGCATGTGTGGTTATGCAGATCAGGGAAGGTAAAGC
>JAQICO010000452.1 GCA_027858495.1 Spirochaetaceae bacterium | reverse complement strand
GGTTTATAATAACCAAGCCCAATTGCGGAGTGCAGGGTTATGTAATGGCCTTGGCTGCCCTGCAAAAGGCTGGATTTAAGGTGAACAATGTAATTACCACCAATCTACAGGCCCTTTCTGGAGCAGGATACCCCGGACAATCGGCCATGGATGTGATAGATAATATTATTGCTCTGCCCTCGGAAGAGGAAAAAGCCTTTGTGGAACCTCAAAAGATTTTTGGCCATGTAAAGGATGCTGAAATAGTTCCTCTGGAGGATTTAAAAATCTCATCAAATTGCATTCGAGTACCGGTGGTTCATGGACATAGCAGTGCAGTTTGGTTTGATATTCAAGGGATGCAGCCCGAACTGGAGGCTCTTAAGCTTGCCTTCATGAATTTCCAAGGAGAGCCCCAAAGGCTGAATTTACCTTCCGCCCCAAAAAGGGTTATCCGTTATTTTGATGGTGATATACATCCTCAACCAAGATTGGATAGAGATGCAGAGGGCGGTATGGCAGTTACCCTCGGCAGATTACAAAAAAGCCCAGTGTTGGGATATAGATTCACCTGTATGGCTCATAATACTCGTAGAGGTGCTGCAGGCGGCGGTGTTTTAACTGCAGAGTTATTAGTCTCAAAGGGTTTCATTAATTAAAAAGGGGCTGTCTTTAATCAACAAGACAGCCCCTTTTTCTGATACAGTTGAATTATCTATTTTTTATAACCGATTGTGCTGCGGCTAATCTTGCGATGGGTACTCTAAAGGGAGAACAAGATACTACATTTAATCCTACCTTATAGCAGAATTCAATGGATTCAGGATCTCCTCCGTGTTCTCCGCAGATAGAGGTCTTAAGATCCTTTTTACTGGTTCTGCCAAGATTGACAGCAATTTCCACAAGTTTTCCAACTCCATGGGTATCCAAGACCTCAAAGGGATCTGCGTGAAGTACCTTCTGATTAATATATTCAGGAACAAAGCTTCCCACATCATCTCTGGAATAACCGAAGGTCATCTGGGTAAGGTCATTGGTACCGAAACTGAAATAATCCGCTTCTTTAGCAATATCTTCTGCGGTTAGAGCGGCTCTGGGTATTTCTATCATCGTACCGATCTGATATTCCACGGTGATGCCCTATTCTTTAAAAACTCTTTAAATAACCTTATCAGCATTGGCTCTAAGAGGTCTTAACTCATTTACCGTACCCACCAAAGGTATCATAATTTCAGGAATTACCTTTTTACCTTCCTTCTGAACTGCCACAGCTGCACGCATAATAGCTTCCACTTGCATGTCGTAAATCTCTGGATAGGTTATTCCCAAACGACATCCACGGTGACCCAACATGGGGTTAACCTCTTTAAGTGCTTCAATCTTTTTCTTCAGATCTTCTATGTCCGTTCCGGCAGCCTTTGCAAGAGACCTAATATCCTCTTCGTCATGGGGAACAAATTCATGAAGGGGTGGATCCAAAAGCCGTATATTAACAGGAAGACCATCCATGACCTGGAAGATTCCCTTAAAATCGTCAATTTGTAGCGCTAGAATCGCCTTAAGAGATTCCACACGTTTTTCCTTGCTCTCCGCAACAATCATCAGGCGGAATTTTTCAAGTTTTCCTTCGTCAAAAAACATATGCTCTGTTCGGCAAAGCCCAATTCCCTCTGCACCGAAATAGATACCCTTCTTAGCGTCTGCGGGAAGGTCGGCATTGGTTCGAATACCAAATCCGTCGGCTACGCCCTTACGTTTTGCCGTTTTTCTCACTTCATCAGCCCAGCTAAGGAATTGATTCAGCTCTCCTGAAAGCTCAGGCTGCTCCAGCTCTAAAGCCCCCTTATATACCAATCCTCCTGAACCGTCGATGGTGAACATCTCACCTTCCTGGTAGGTTTTTCCGGCAATGGTCATGATCTTGGTTTTTTCATCGATATATACATCTTTACAACCTGCGACACAGGGCTTTCCCATACCACGGGCAACCACCGCAGCATGGCTGGTCATACCACCTGTGGAGGTTAAGATTCCCTGAGCGACATGCATGCCGCCGATGTCTTCCGGACTGGTTTCTCTTCGAACTAAAATGACTGATTCACCTCTAACATGCCAGGCTTCAGCATCTTCTGCAGTAAAGACAATCTTACCCAATGCGGCTCCCGGAGATGCGTTAAGCCCCTTTGCCAGGGAAACAGCATCCTTTCTAGATTTTTCATTGATCATGGGATGCAGAAGCTGATCAAGCTGAACGGGAGAAACACGCATTAAGGCTTCCGCTTTACTTATCATTTTCTCCTTTACCATTTCCACAGCAATTACAACAGCTGCTTTTCCGGTTCTTTTACCGTTTCTAGTCTGAAGAAGATAAAGAGTTCCTTCCTGAATGGTAAACTCCATATCCTGCATATCTTTGTAATGTTCTTCCAACCGGTCTTTGATATCCACCAGCTGTTGATATACCTTTGGATTTCCCTCTTGTAAAGCGGTGATAGGCTTAGGGGTTCGGATACCAGCTACCACATCTTCACCCTGAGCATTCATCAAATATTCACCATAGAAATATTTTTCTCCGGTGGAGGGGTCTCTTGAGAAACATACACCAGTACCTGAATCATCACTCCAGTTTCCAAATACCATGGACTGAACATTCACAGCCGTACCCAATAGTCCTTCAATCTTATTTATTGAGCGGTATTTATTGGCTCTCTCATTATTCCAGGAACCAAAGACCGCATCGATGGCAGCCCAAAGCTGAACCTTAGGATCTTGAGGAAAATCCTCGCCAACATTTTTTTTGTATACTGCTTTATATCGTTGCACCACTTCTTTCAAGTCATCTGCATCAAGCTCAAGATCTTCCTTTACATTCTTTTCGTTCTTAACAGAATCCAGAGCTTCTTCAAAATCATGATGGGGAACCTCTTTTACCACATCGCCAAACATCTGAATAAAACGTCGATAAGCATCCCAGGCGAATCTATCATTACCGGTATTTCTTGCAATTCCTTCTACAGCCTTTTCATTTAAACCCAGATTGAGAACTGTATCCATCATACCGGGCATGGATACCGCGGCTCCAGATCGGACAGAAACCAGTAACGGATCCTGAGAATCACCAAGCTTCTTTCCCATGGTTTTTTCTAATTTTGTTAGATTTTTCTCCACCTGTTCTATTATATAATCGGGATAGGTTTGGCCCATCTGATAATAAATATCGCAGGCCGCAGTAGATATGGTAAATCCAGGAGGAACAGGAATTCCAAGATTGGTCATTTCTGCCAGGTTTGCGCCCTTGCCGCCTAAAAATTCTTTCATTTCAGCTTTTCCCTCAGCTTTTCCTGCTCCGAAAAAGTACACATGCTTATCAGCCATAATTATTGCCTCTTAAATTGTCAGAATATATGCTTAAAAAAATAAAGCTAGAGCTTATATTAGTCAAGCATGAAAACCTAACAATACTAATAGATAGACCACTGGGTTATTTTTTTTATATATAACTATGTATTTTTAATACACCCGGGTAAAAATTGTCTTATATTATAAAGTTTAAGGAGTTATAAAAATGTATACAGCAACCATGGAATATATTTTTAATGAAAAAGATGAAGTTGAAATATCCAATTTATGGAAAGATCAAGTATTGGTGGAGGCGGAGAAACAACCTGGATTTATCCGTACGTTCTGGCTGGTTCAGCCGGGCAAAGCCATGGCCATTGGTTGTTGGGAAAAGGAAATTGATGCAAAAAATTTTATGTTGACCGGAGTATTTAAAAAATTGATCAAGGAAATTCAACCCTATTTATTGGAGAATCCAGAGCCAAGGGTTTGGGACCTTAAGTCTTTTTCCCAGGGCTAACCTTTATGAATCTTAATAAAACGATTGAATCGGTCAATATTACGGTTATTTCTACCGAAACTCTAGGTAAAGTGCTGTGATTCTCATTTATATCAGGGGCTAATTTAAAA
>JAQICO010000101.1 GCA_027858495.1 Spirochaetaceae bacterium | reverse complement strand
CAGCTGGAATAATTAGTGCTAAGGGACGTACTCAATTTCCGGGTACGCAAAGTCTTACCGACTATTTACAAACTGATGCATCTATTAACAGAGGGAATTCTGGCGGTGCGTTGGTAAATCTTAAGGGAGAATTGGTTGGAATAAATACATGGATAGCCTCACAAAATGGTGGCTCAATAGGCCTGGGTTTCTCTATCCCCATAAATAATGCGAAATCAGCCTTAGAAGATTTTATTAACAACGGGGGAGTACAATATGGCTGGCTGGGTATACATATGGGTGATCTTTCACAAAGGCTGATTGAAGAATTGTCTTTGAATTATCAAACCGGTGTAATGGTATATAACATTTATCAAGATTCACCGGCCATGATAGGGGGAATTTCTCCCGGTGATTTGATTATTTCAATTGACTCTGTCGTAATAAATAATAGTAACGATGTAACAAATGCCATAGCCAATCGTCCACCGGGAGATCAAATAGAAGTAACCTTTGTACGAGATAATCAAGAGTTAACCAGTACCATAACCTTAGGTTTAAGAGAAACTCAAGAAAATGAGACCCCAAGAGGGCTATGGCCTGGATTTACAGTAGCCCCTCTATCGAGAGATTTAAGAGCACGCATGGATTTGCCTAGAAACACAGGCAATATAGTAATTGGATATGTAGATCCCAATAGTAAAGCCGGAGCCTTAGGCTTGCAATCGGGAGATGTAATTAAAAGTTTAAACAGTAGGAATATAAAGGATATTGCAGATTTTTATGACAACCTTAGAGATCAGCAAAGTTTGAATATTACGATAATTCGAAGAGGCTATGAACTGGAATACCAGTTAAGTCTATAGAGCTTTTTTCATGGAGGATCTTAATAGATTCTCACCCTCCTAAGCAGGTCTCTGCTTTTTAGCAGCGAAGCAGAGACCGACATTTCTCCTTTAGGGGGATGGTTTGCCGGTTCGTTGATCCGGGGAGCCATCCCTCTTTTTTATGCTTAAAACTATTCATCCAATTGATTTTTAACATAATAAGCCCTATATTTTCAAATATCAATTTTTTGTCAAAAAAGATGAAGGAAGGTAATATGAGCAATAGAGCACTGATTTTTCCCGGACAGGGATCACAGTCAAAAGGAATGGCTTTAGAATTATTGGATAATGTAAAAAAAGCAAAAGATAATTTAGAACAAGCCCAAGGTCTTGCAGATTTTGATATTGTGGAATTATTTAAGAATGATTCTCAGGGTTTACTGAGTAGAACTAGATATACCCAGCCGGCATTGTTTATTGCTTCAGCCATGTACCTTGAAAAAATAAAACAAAATGAAATGTCATACCAGGCAGTAGCCGGTCATAGTTTGGGTGAATATAGCGCGCTCTATGGGGCAGGTGTAATTACATTTGAAGATGGTTTAAAGTTAGTCCTACTCAGGGGTAAGTTGATGGATCAAGTTGACGATGAAAATCTAGGGATGGCGGCCCTAATAGGGGGCGATCTTAATAAAATTAAAGATGTAATAGATCAGACTGACAATCTATATATAGCTAATTTAAATAGTCCTGTTCAAACTGTTATCAGCGGTTCTAAAAAGGCAATGGCCCAGGCAGAAGAAAAGTTAAAAGAAGCTGGAGCAAGAAGAGTGATTCCTCTAAAGGTTAGCGGAGCTTTTCATTCTCCATTTATGAATCCTGTAAAAGAATCCTTTCAGCAAGAACTAAAGAAATATACTTTTATGGATAGCAAGATCCAGGTATACCCCAATGTAAAAGCCATGGCAGTTAACAATGGGGAAGAATTAAAACAGTGCTTAATAGATCAGATTACTGGTCAGGTTAGGTGGACTGAAACAATAAATAAAATGAAATCAGAGGGCTATTCTAATATGTTAGAATGTGGCCCAGGAAAAGTATTATGTGGGCTTGTTTCTAAAATTGATAATGAAATCAACTGCAGTTCAGTTCAAGAATAATCAGATGGAGGCAGTCTGAAAGGCTGCCTCTATTTTTTCCCCAAGATTGTCCAAAGAAACGGGTTTCTTTAAATATCCCAGAGCACCCTCTTCTAAAATTTCCTTTATTTCATGATCCTGGGAATATCCTGATAAAAACAACACTCTGGCGTTGGGGTTTATTGATTTAATTTCTTTAAAAACAGAAGTTCCTCTCATCCCAGGCATAATCATATCTAGAATTATCAAATCAACCTGGCTAAAATTATTTCGATAAAAATCCAAAGCCTGGATGCCATCACTAGAAAGATATACTTTATAACCAAGATAGTCTAACAACTCTGAGGTAATCATTCGTACGATATGTTCATCATCAATTAATAAAATAGACTTTTTCATTTTAATTCCAGATAGGTAAATTAGATATATTCTACAAGGGAATATTTAGTTTGGCAAGAAAAATCAGTTGGTTAATTCTATTGACTCTGTAGGTAGACTGGGTTATTCTATGATAACAGATAGGAGTTGTAGACTCCCACCAACCTTTTTTTTACGGAAAATACCATGAAGTTTTTTGATACTCATGCCCATATCGGTTTGATTCATGAAGATCCGATTGAACAGCTTATTATTTCTCAAGAAGCACGGCAAGAGAATGTAAGTCATATTATCAGCGTCACCAATAATTTGCAGGATTTTTTTGAAGTTTATGAAAATCTCATATCAGCTTCCAACGTTTATTTTGCCATTGGTGTTTCACCTTCTGAAGTCCAATACCCAGGTAGAGAATGGGAACAAAAAATTGATGAGGGTGTAAAGAAAGAACGGATTGTAGCCATTGGCGAAACCGGATTAGATTATGTTAAACGATTTGGTGATAAAAGTTCTCTGGTCGATTTGTTTATAGCTCAATTGGAACTTGCCAATGATTATGATTTACCCGTTTTAATTCATAATCGAAAGGCTGGTCAAGATATTTTAGATATTATGAAATCCCGTCTTTCTCGCAGAGGTGGTGTTCTTCATTGTTACTCTGAAGATTGGGAATATGCACAGAGAGTATTAGATCAACATGATAATATATATTTTTCATTTGCCGGTAATGTTACCTATAAAAATGCAAAAAATTTGCATGAAACAGTAATTAATCTACCTTTAGATAGAATAGTTATTGAAAGTGAAGCACCTTTTATGATTCCTGCACAATTTAAGGGGA
>JAQICO010000445.1 GCA_027858495.1 Spirochaetaceae bacterium | reverse complement strand
ATTACTTGCCGTTAATAGCGATGAGTTAAGCAACGGTCAACGGTCTTTTTTTCAAAAAGCCATGGCCGATTGGCCTGGTTCAAAAGATCTGTATAAACAGAGTGTAGCTCTACGTTTGGCCATTTTTAAAGAACTTTCGCTGCCCGAGGAGAAACGGGATATACAGTTTTCTTCTGCTAAACTTCAAGATTCAATGCTGGTGGATAAAGATTATTGGGAAAAAAGCTTAAACGGTCTATTAAAAACTTTAAAACCCATGGGGGGTGTCGATTCGGCTGTATTGAAACAGAAATTTGGAGGTCTGTTGGCACCGCTGATAGACGCAGCCAGTCAACGGGGACTTATTAAACAGTGGAAGAACTATTATATGATAAATCATGAAGAACCCCAAAAGCATATTTCTCCCTTTGCTGCTTCATTGTTGGAAGAACTATTGCATAACCCCCAAGGATTATCACCAAGTAAATGTAAAGATGCTGAACAGAACCAATATCAAATGATGTTTCGTATGGGACTCATTCGAATGAGTAAAGATATGATCTGTCATGAAGTACAATATCAAGAGGCTTGTAGTAGCTTGAAGGAGCTTTTAAAAGGCCAGGGCGAACATGAAATTGACTGGATTAAAGAACATTGTGAATACTCAAGAAGACAACTCATTAATTATTTATTTTGGATGGAGGAAGATGGTGAAGTGGTCAATCGCGATAACTGCCGTTCTGTTGTGTAATCTATTATTGGGATGTAGCGGAGCTTCACCTAAGGCAATACAGTTAAGATGGATATTGGTAGATAGTGCAGACGATCAAGGTGAATTTATAGAAGAAGAATTGATGGTATTTCTCCAGGCTGATGATGAGGACGGTCCTGAAGATTTAAAATCTTTACGAATAGAAGTGCAAGACTATTATTGGGAGATCCCCTTGGAGGATTTACAACCTTATAAGATTCCCGGAGAACAATGGTGGGGATACAATAGTCTAATCATGCCCATGGGGGCATCCTTTCCTCGTGGCCAATATACTGCTATGATTATTGATAAGGCCGCACAACAGGGGGAATTTAGCTGGGATATGGATGCTCCTGAATTGGATCCTCAGGAAATAAAACCTGCCAGAGTAAAAATCCAAAATGCTGCTGTAACTATTGAAGATGATTTAGACCGTTCCTGGTTAATTCTCTTCTATGCAGGAGAAAACTTTGTCGAATCTCCCTATATTGTCAGTGGCATATCTCATCCTTTACCTGAATCCATGTTAAGTGAAGAGACTGAAAATAAATTCTTTATTCTTCATGTGGATAAGAATACCCTAAAAGGTTGGAAGCAGGGGCCCTATACTATAAATTAAGAGGATTTACCAAATAGTCGGCGAAGAAATTTAATAAATCGGATTCCCTTCCCTTGTCCATAGATCTCGGAGTATTCCTTGGCAGCTCTATCCAATGGATAGTTTTGACCATGTTTATCCTTTAAATGATCCCAGTGTTTTACAATCCATATATAAAGGTCTGCCATGGTTCTATCGGGAAAACGGGTAAGAATACTTTCCTCTTCGATGATATTTGAGATGGGCTTAAATAGATTCTCATACCAGGAAAATGCTGCTTCAATAAGGGTTATTTCATTTTCCCTATTCATATTGATATAATATTTATGACCCAGTATATGACCCATCAGCTCTTCATAGCGTCCAGGAGAAGTAAATTCTAAATTTCTAAATTCTACCAGACGGTCTAAGCCTGTAGATTTCAAAACTCTCTTTTTCTCAAATTCAATTACTTTCTTACGAAGAGCCTCCAGCCCCATATCCTTGGTGATTTCTATTTCAGAGGTTAATTCAACCACCTCTGCATCGATCGCCAAAACCCCCTGGGTTCTTGCTACAGAAACCCTGTGATTTCCATCTCGTACAAAATAAACTTCTCCAAGTTTAAATAATTTTATAGCCGGTAGAATAACGTCTTTATAATAGGCTTTATCTATACTCATCCAACGATTTCTAAGATGTTCCTTTTTGGGTAAAAAAGCTTTACTAAAATCCTGATAACGGTCTTCACTGCCCACAATATCACTTACGTTAACAACCATCATTCCACGATAGGTTTCTTTTTTGGGTTTGATTAAATTTTTAATGTCATAGAAAGACAATAATTGTCTTTTCTCTGGTTTAAGTAAGGCTAAGATATCCGAAAATGCAGCTTTGGATTTTGCCTTATCGAAATCTTGAGAGGTCTGTGCTACTAGGTTTCCATCTGCCATATATTATTTCCTTGTGAATTCTAAAATTTGGTGATCATAACAATTAATAATAGTCGTATTTAGAAATAGACTTTTTCTAGGTATATTACTGTCATAGATATGTATATGTCCATGAATCATATACTGTGGCTGAAAGGTTTTTAAAAACCATAGGAATATTTTAAATCCCCGGTGACATTGATCTTCTTTATCTCCAATGCCCTTGGGGGGCGCGTGGGTAAGAAG
>JAQICO010000450.1 GCA_027858495.1 Spirochaetaceae bacterium | reverse complement strand
AAGACAGAAGAAAAAATGAACTAGCTAGACAGGGTAATGTTCAGGTTCTTAGATTCCTCGAAGAGCAGAAGATGCATCAAGAAGAAGACACTACCACTGCTACTGAATAAATTGCTTCTTTTGTAAAATATAAGACGGTCCACCAAGGGCCGTCTTTTTTTTCTATAAAAGTTTGCACTGAGCTGTGCAAGACTGTATAATTTAATTAAATCGTCCAACGATTAATTCTATTTTAAAAAGAGGATATGGGATGAGTGATTATTTTGATCCTAACAGTGAAGAACTCTTGAAGGATTTCTTTGTAGAAGCTATTCAACAAGTGGAGACCCTGGAAAGAAACATCCTAGCAGTAGAAGATGACCCCAATGATAAAGATGCTGTAGATGAAATATTTAGAGCTGCTCATACATTAAAGGGTGGTGCCGCTACAGTACAAATGACTGAACTTTCTAATTTTACACATCTTGTCGAAGATCTATTAGATGAAATGCGAAGTGACAAAGTCAAAATAACAACCGATGTTGTTGATCAGCTGTTAAACTCCATAGATGTAATTAAAATGATGCTTCAATTTAGGCAGGAAGGTTCCATATACGATGAAAATATCGATGAATTAAAACGCCATTTAGCCAAATTGGCCGGTGGTAAAGCTATATCCCCAGAGGAAACAAACAACAAGGCTGCATATCAGACTAAAGAATCCATAGAAGAGGTCGGAGACGTGGCACAGGGCCTATCTGAATATGAAATGTTGGAACTTCAGCAAACAGCTGGAGATACTCCTGTATATAAAGTTAAGGTTGATTTTGATGCTGATAACCCCATGAATTCCGTTGGAGGTATTCAGATTTTTGCCCGCTTAAAAGATATGGGGCAAATATTAAAAACTCAACCCGACTTTGATAAATTGTACGAAGATACTTTTTACCCAACGGTAATATATTTTCTCATGTCAGAAATTGACTAGGAAACCATTCAAAAAAATGCCTTTATTAATGAAGTGACCACCACCATAGAAGTTTTTGATCTTAATGAAGATTTGGATATTAATGTTGAAAGTCCAGAGCGTGCTCCGATCGGCCAAAAAGAAGAAAAACAGGAAACTGATAAACAGAATATTCAGAAAGAAATTGAAGAAGCAAGTAAACGCTTTAAAGAAACCAAGGTTAAAGAGGTAAAACCCAAGGCTAAAGCTAGGGATAACAACGTCAGTTCTATATTAAGAGTGGAAAGTAAACGAATCGATAACCTGTTGAACCTTGTCAGTGAGGCGGTTATTAACAAGGCAACCTTCAATCAGATTAGTTCTCAGTTCATTGATCTTCAAATTGAATTAAATACTGCAGAGTTATCTTATAAAGAAAAATTAAAGAATCTCTTTGAAGAATTACCCCAATATCTTTCTAATCTCAAGGAGAATCAAAGTGCCAAGGACATTAAAAAAGATATAAATGAAAAATACAGTGATCTTTTTAATAGCTTTGATAGTTTTGGTTCTGGATTTAAAACTACCCTGGCAACCTTTAAAAATACCGCTGCAAATTTAGGACGTAATACCGGAGATTTACATGAGGGTATTTTAAGGATTCGAATGGTCCCGATAAATCAGATTTTTTCAAGATTTCCACGGTTGGTGCGAGACTTGTGTCATTCATTGGAAAAGAAGGTCGACCTGGTTATAGAGGGTGAAGATACAGAACTTGATAAATCCGTAACCGAACAATTACTGGATCCCTTGATGCATTGTGTTAGAAATTCAATCGATCATGGAGTGGAACAACCCGAGGTCAGAAGAAAGCATGGTAAAAAAGAGACAGGTAAATTACTGCTTAAGGCCAGTAACGAAGGGAATATGATTGTCATTGATATTGCCGATGATGGTGCGGGAATCAACGTTGAAAACGTTAGAAATAAAGCTGTTGCCAACGGTATTATTCATCCAAGCAAAAGTTTGTCAGACCTTGAAGCATATAATCTTATTTTTGAACCTGGTTTTTCAACGGCTAAGGATGTAACTAATATTTCTGGTCGTGGAGTCGGTCTTGATGTTGTAAAAAAAGAGATTGAAAAACTAAATGGTTCTGTAAATGTATGGTCCAGTCCTGGGCACGGAACAAGATTTACCATCAAATTACCCTTGACTTTGGCTATAATTCAAGGGTTACTGGTTAAGGTTGGTCAGGAAATTTATGCCATTCCTATTACATCTGTAATAGAGAGTCATAGAATTAAGCCCAATGAAATTAATATTATTGATAATTATGAAGTGTTTAATGTAAGAAATGATGTCGTTTCACTAATACGATTAAATACACTATTCCGAATAGAATCTCAAAACAATAAAGAATATTTATTTGTGGTAATTGTTGGTAGTGGAGATAAAAAAATGGGCCTTGTTGTCGATTCTCTTATTGGTGAAGAGGAGGTTGTTATTAAACCATTAAAAGATAAATATACCAATTCTCCAGGTATTGCAGGTGCTACAATACTGGGAGATGGTACAGTATCACTTATTATCGATGTAAGTCAGTTGCTGGATCTGGGAGTTAAACGAGCCCAGGAAACCCGTAGAGAATCATCGATAAATTTTAGCTAATCGGGGGCAGTATGGATCAAACAGTTACTGAAGAATTAAAGCAGGATATCAAGAAACAGGATCAGGAAAAGGTTAAGCAAGAAGATTTTAAGATGGTTACCTTTACCTTGGCAGGAAGAGATTATGCCCTGGATATCATGAAGGTTAAAGAGATCTCCAAGGCCAATAAATTTACCTATGTCCCCAATTCTGCACCCTATGTAAGGGGTGTATATAATCTTCGTGGTGATATTATCAGTGTTATTGACCTTAGAATATTCTTTAATCAATTTGACAGGGATAAACAGAGTAATGCTGCCAATGAATTAGAAAATATGATTATTCTTCGTTTAGAAGATCATGTTATTGCCGTCATCGTTGAACCCTTAGAGAAGGTTGTCGGAGTCTTTAAAGATGAAATACAACCTACCCACCCATTATTTGGTGACATCAATATTAAATATATCAATGGTGTGGTTGAAAAGAATGAAAGACTCTATGTGATTCTTGATGTTGAAAAGATTTTTAACTCTAGAGATACTCCTGAAATTAAAGTAAATATTCCAAAAGCAAAGGTCGTGGCTAAAATTGATGTGGAAACACCTTTGCCTACGACCTCTTCGTCAGCTGATTTTGCGGCTAAAGATGATATAAATTTAAAATTCATCAGCGAGACACTGGCAACATTTAAAGTCTTCTATCCAAGTGAAATAAACCAGAAATGGCTGAAAAATAGATTTAAAGATTGGGCAAATATTAGAAATAAAAGTGGAAAGGATGTTCAATTCAGCAGCGAAGATGAAGCTAAAGCCTTTATTAAGGGGTTTTACTCTCCCTATCCAAATACTCTTTGGGATAAAACCTATGCAGATATTATTGCAGGATTTATTGATAAAAATAAAACAGGTAATTTTACGGTATGGAATCCCGGTTGTGGGAAAGGGTCAGAAACCTATTCTTTATCTGTAATGTTGAAGGAGCATAATTCTAAGCTGTTATTGAAAATTTTGGCCAATGACAATGATTTAATCAGCATATCAACAGCTCCTGGATTAATAATACCATCGGATAAACTCGATTCTACCTATAAGAAATATACCGTTGAAGGTAGTAATGGGGTTCAATTTAATAAAGAAAGAAAATCCTCTATCATTTTTGAATATCACGATGTGATGCACGAAAATAATTTGCCTGCTCTGGATATGGTGGTTATGAGAGATATACTTTCCTTTGTGCCCGTGGAGATGCAGGGGAAATTACTTCAGGATGTTGAAGAGAATTTACGACCTGGTGGTATTTTATTGTTAGGTCAAAATGAATCTATAGATGGAAGAACCAACTGGAAAATGGAAGAAAAAGATAATATTAAAATATATAGAAAAAAATAACTGGAAATAGAAACAGAATTTTCTATAATTTAAGGAAAGGAGTGACAGATGAGAGTTGAATACATCAATCCCTTTGTTGAGTCTGCTTTTTCAATAATGCAGGAAGTTTTACAAACAGAGGTTCAAAGAAAAGAATTATACCTTAAGAAGACTTCTCAGCCTGTAATGGGCGTAGCTGCTCTTGTTGGATTAGCAGGAGATGTGGAAGGTAGAGTATTAATCGATATGTCCAAGGTGACAGCTATTGCCATAGCATCTTCAATGAATGGAGAGGAATTGACTGAATTGGATGACCTAGTAAAGGCAACCATAACAGAATTGGCAAACATGGTTACGGCTCAAGCTGTTACTAAATTACATGAGTTAGGTTTTAAATTTGACCTGACACCACCGTCAATCATCACGGGTGATAATATGCAGGTTTCAGATTTAAATGTGGAAGCCCTGATTGTTCCGCTAACTGTACCCCATGGATTGGTGGAGATAAATGTTGCCATAAGAGAGCGGGTCTAAGGGGGTAATATGAAAACTACCAGTGATTTTCCGACCATTAATGAAAGACCTCCAGAAGGAAAAAAAGAAGATGGGGGAA
The DNA here is from genome assembly GCA_027858495.1 of Spirochaetaceae bacterium. Taxonomy (GTDB): domain Bacteria; phylum Spirochaetota; class Spirochaetia; order DSM-2461; family DSM-2461; genus JAQICO01. The sequence goes on along the minus strand of JAQICO010000450.1, from coordinate 565 downwards.
ATTTTAAAGTACTCATCGTGGATGACTCGATGTTTGTTACAAAACAGATCGGTCAAATCTTAACTTCAGAGGGTTTCGATGTTATTGGAACTGCCGGCGATGGAATTGAAGGCGTTGAAAAATACAAGGAATTATACCCTGCTGTGGATCTTGTAACCATGGATATTACCATGCCTCGAATGGATGGTATCACTGCATTAGAAAAGATTATTGAGTTTGATAAAGATGCTAAGGTTGTAATGGTCAGCGCTCTTGGTAAACAGGATTTGGTTAAAAAATCCTTGATGCTGGGTGCTAAGAATTATATTGTAAAACCTCTTAACCGTAAACAGGTTTTAGAGCGTGTTGTCAGTGTTTTGAAATAGATTTTGAAGCATATTTCATCTTTATGTTTCTGTCTAAATTAGCATTGACAGAAATACTTATTTTGGTGTTAAATAATCATTCAGGGCGGTTAGCTCAGCTGGTTAGAGTACATGCTTGACCTGCATGGGGTCGATGGTTCGTGTCCATTACCGCCCAATATGTAAATGTTTATATTATGTAGACAATTAAGGTCCCACAT
>JAQICO010000382.1 GCA_027858495.1 Spirochaetaceae bacterium | reverse complement strand
TTACAAAAACAATACCCATTCCTTCTTTTTTTAATTTTCTCATCACCTTGAAAAGTTGCTCCACCTCATTGGTATCCAAACTTGAAGTAGGTTCATCAAGGATTATTACCTTGGCTGAAATATCCAAAGCACGGGCAATGGAGACCATCTGCTGAATGGCTACGGAGTATGTATTCAAGGCCTGAGTTACATCAATTTTTATATCCAGACGTTCCATGGCTTCCTGGGCTTTCCGATTTAATTCCTTCCAGTCTATGGAGGAATTAAAACCTTTTTTCATGGGCTGCCGTCCTAGATAAATATTTTCCGCAACGGATAGCAGGGGGATAAGATCAATCTCCTGATACACCGTGCTTATTCCATTTTCCACCGCTTCATTAGGAGAATGGAAATTGATTTCTCTATCTTGAAATTCAACAATACCACTGTCCCTGGTATAGAATCCTGTAATAACCTTAATCAGGGTAGATTTACCTGCTCCATTCTCGCCCATCAATCCAAGTATTTCTCCTTCTAAGAGGGAGAACTGAACATCCATCAGGGCTTTAACTCCGGGGAAATTTTTATGTAAGTTGTTTACTTTAAGGATTTCTCCCATTTTTTATATCCTTTTATTATTTCTTTAAGAAGAATCAGCCAAAAACCGACAGGAGGTACGCAGTTATGGCTGATTCAAAATAATTTTTTATGGTTACGAAATCCTTTATCTAGAATCCACCAGTGGGATGTTCGGTATAATTGGATTCATCATAAAGAGAATCCGGTGTAATGATGTACTGGGGAACTTCTTCGCCATTGATGGCTTTAAGAAGAGCGTCAAACCCCATAGGGCCCAGAACAGGACTACATTCAACAGTTGCGTTCAAATCTCCTCTAGCGATAGATTCAAAGGCAGCTTTAATAGCATCAATAGAGATAATCAGGACGTCATCGCCGGGATCTTTTCCTGCTGCTTTCAGAGCTTCAATGGCACCTAAGGCCATGCCGTCGTTGTGTGCATAGATTAAGTCGAATTCAACACCGGCTGTCAACCATGCTTCCACCACCTGGCGGCCTTTATCCTGGCTCCATTCACCGGTTCTAGATTCAACCACTTCGATATTGGGATATTGGTTAATGATTTCCATAAATCCCTGGCTTCGAAGAATAGCTGGGTCAGCAGCGGGATCTCCGAAAAGTTCTACAACCTTACCGTTTTCATTTAGTCTTTCCACTACCCATTTTCCGGCTTCTCGACCTTCAAAGGCAAAGTCTGAAGAAATTTGGGATACCCAAAGATCTTCAGGAGAATCTAAACCACGGTCCAGTAAAACTACGGGAATACCGGCATCCTTTGCTTCCTGTAAAACTTCGTCCCAACCGTTGGCGGTCTGAGGTGCTAACAAAATACCGTCAACACCCTGGGCAATAAAGTCTCTTAATGCAGCAACTTGACCAGCCTGATCTGTAACAGATAACTTAAGTTCAATTCCCAGCTTTTCTGCTTCCTGTTGAACCGAGTTTGTTTCTGTGGTTCTCCAGGGGCTGTCTTCCTTAATCTGAGCAAAACCGACAGTTATAGTTCCGTCATCGGCTTCTCCGCCTCCATTGGCGAAAACTACTGGTGCAATTAGCAGCAACAGTGCTAGAACAAGGGTTAAAATTGAGCTTCTTTCTTTCATCATCCAACTCCTTGTAATGTAGTGACTCTACTGTTGCAAATTGTATGCCAAAGGTTACTAGGAATCAATATATATTTATATATACTTACATTGAAAGTATATATAAACCTCTAAATAATAGTTATATCTTAAATATACTCTTTACTTCACTCAAGGATGAGTAAAATATATACAGGTAAAAAATATAACTGTGTAATATATACACAGATTTAAGAAATTCCTTTTTCCTTGACAATTCAACCCCGTAATGTCATTCTTTTCTCGAAGAAAAATACATTATGAACCATGAAATATTAGTAATTGACGATAATGAGAAACTCTGTAAAAGCCTGGGAATGAATTTCGAACAACTGGGCTACCTTTATAGATATGAACTCAACAGCAAAAATTCCCTTCGGGCTATGGAAAGACATGTCTTCGATATTATTTTATTAGATCTCGCCTTGGGAGAAGAGAGCGGACTAGAGTTGCTCAAAGAAATAAATATAAAAGCCCCTAGTATCCCTATCATAATGATAACAGGGTTCGGTTCTGTTAATACGGCAGTAGAGGCCATGAAATGCGGTGCATCGGATTACGTTCAGAAGCCTCTTCATTTCCCCCACTTGTTAAAGAGTGTTGAAAATAATCTTAAGAATCACCAAAACAATTCTTCTGAAGAAATTATTATCCGCAGCCGGGTTATGAAGGATTTATTTAAAAAAGCGGATAAATTAGCACAGAGGGATTTTCCCCTTCTTATTACCGGCGACAGTGGAACAGGTAAGGAGAGACTGGCTCACTATATTCATAGTCATTCACAACGCCAAAGGGAAATCATCAATTGTATCAATTGCGCCTCCTTTCCTGAAAACCTCCTGGATAATGAACTTTTCGGTCACGAGAAAGGCGCCTATACTGGTGCAGAGAGTCAATTCGCCGGCATATTTGAACGGGCCGACGGAGGCACCCTTTTTATGGACGAAATAGGAGATATGTCACTGCAGACCCAGGCGAAAATATTAAGAACTTTGCAAAATTATGAAATCCGGCGTATCGGCGGTAGTGATAATCTACGGATACATGGACGGTTTATCGGTGCTACAAATAAAGTTTTACAGGAATTGATGAATCAAAAGCGCTGCCGGGAAGATCTATATTACCGGCTGAGTACCGCTGTGCTGCATATCCCTCCTCTCAGAGAACGCCAGGAGGATATCATGCCCTTGGCAGAGTATTTTTTACAGGAACACTTCAGTGAGAGGGATCTCAGCTTTGCGCAGGAGACCGTTGACTGTCTTCTTCAATACCATTGGCCGGGTAATATACGAGAATTAAGGAATGCAATTCTCTATTCAGGATCCCTGGCAGCCAGGCAGGTGATCACAACTGAGGATCTTCCTCAGGGCATGACACCGGAATTTACTGAAAAATTTCAGGCAGGGGGCTTGGACGAACAGGAAAAGCGTTTGATTATTCAGACGTTAAGTCTCTTAAAGAACAATAAGAAAAAGACTGCTGAAAAACTTAATATCAGCAGAAAAACACAATACAACAAGTTGGAAAAATATGGAATTTCCATCGAATAGCATCCCCTTGCTGGAGTTAAAGGATATTTCCTTCAATAAAGAAACTTTACAAATCTTAAGAAATCTGAATCTGACTATTCGCGCCGGAGAAGTACATGGGCTTGTAGGAGATCGGGGAACTGGAAAATCTACCCTAGCTTCCATAATGGCTCTTTATGAAAGGCCCTGCGAAGGGTCTATGATCTGGGAGGGCAAACCCCTGAGACTGCGTAATTTCTCACCGGTGCGTAATCCCGGTGTTCAGATGGTATACCAATACGAAGGATTGGTGGATTATTTTTCCATTGCAGAAAATATGTTTCTTCCCGAGCGTTTTTTTCTCCCCTTTCCCTTTAGAGGAAAGAAAAATATGTATCAACAGGCCAGTATCTTTATAAAGGCCTGTGGCTTTTCCCTGAATCCGCAGATCAGTTATAATAATCTAACCATGTCTCAAAAGGCTGTAGTAGATTTCCTGCGCTGTATTTACCGTAATCCCCAGCTATTAATTATAGACGAAGCTTTAGAGAAGTTAAACGGGGAAGATCTGGATAGAGTGATTGAAGTCATCCGTAAAAAATCCCTCCAAGGTATGGCTACATTG
>JAQICO010000097.1 GCA_027858495.1 Spirochaetaceae bacterium | reverse complement strand
GTTTAATTTTTCAGCGATGCAGCTATATAGGATGATGAGAGTGGTAAATCTTTGCTGGCCATCAATAATATTATAATAGGAATGAAAACCTGTCGTTTTTGTTAATTGTAAAGATAACGTTCCTAAAAAATGTATTGATTTAGTCTGGTATGATTCATATAAGTCATTAAATAAATCAGTTTGTTCTTTGGAACTCCAGCTATATCTTCTTTGATAGGGCGGAATTCTAAAAAAACCTTCCTTAAATAAACTCGCTAAATCATTTGTATTACTTTTTGCTAAAGCCATAATTACTCCTTAAATTTCACTTTTTATTAGCTCTAAACCCTTCACAGGAAACCAAAATGAAATCGTTCACAGTACTTTTCCAATGATGGAATCAAATAGAAAACAAATACACGCACTCCCCCCGCACCGGCTTATCCACCAGCTTTTTCAAGGCTTCAGTATACAACTCCAGCTGTCGGTCATAGTGGGCCATAATTTCTTCTTTATGCTCCCTCAACAGGTCGCTCTTAAAATCCAACACCCGGATCTCATCCTCTGTCTCCAGTATCAGGTCCATGGTACCGTGGTATTCCTCAAGCAGCAGAAAGGGTAATTCCGTCTCAACCCTATAGGCAGAGCGGATCTCTTCCGCCAGGGGCGATAGAACAAATTTCCCCGCCATGGCTTTGATCTCTTCAAGATAGGCTGAAGGAAGTTTTATGCCCAAATCGGAGTAAACCCGGTCCACCAATAGGTCTGTTTGGGGTATCCTCTTTTGTTCCTTATCCCTGTCATGCCAGAGCAGAGGGCAGAGTTTTTCCATCACCCCATGAACCAGGGTTCCAAACTCCATACCCTGCTTACGGCCCTGAATCTGCTGAAACAATGCCGGGTTCTCAATCATGGTGGTTACGGCTTGAGAGACCTTGTTGGCTGGCATCAGCAGATCTTGCAGCTTGCCCTGCTTATGGGGCGCTTTGCTTAGAGCCGGCAGGGGCTCAGAACTGGGTTCAGAGCTTTCCAGAACCTCCAGCCCCAGTTCCTTGCTTTGACTGAACAAAGGCTGCGATTCCAGCAGGGGATCCATAAAGGGAGTCTTTTTTACCCCTTCACTGCTCAGCAACACAAAGCCCTGCTCTGCCCGGGTAACGGCCACATAGAGCAGCCGCTTCTCTTCTTCAATACGGGCTGTGTCTGCCTTCTCAAGGTGCCCATTTATAGCGGTCAACTCCAGGGCTTCGGCCACAGCTCTGCTGAGAAAGGGGGTCTTTACTAATACCTCCCCTCTGCTGCGGTCCACCACCTGTACAGGCCGTGTTTTATTGGATGCCTCATGGCCTATAAGAATGACCACTTTACTCTGCAATCCCTTGGAACTATGGATGGTCATCAGCCGTACCGCCTGTTCCTGCCGGCGCTGCAGATAGATCACATCGTCCTTGTTTTCTCCAAAGGAGAATCCCTCTTCCAAAGCCTTGTCTCTAAGATCCGCCAGGGTTCTTTTCAGGTTATGGCCGTTGCTTTCCAGCTCTGCCTGAACCAGTGCACAGAGATTCTCCATCAAGTGAAGCTGTTCATCCCTGCCCTTTTCCAGGGCCAGGGCGGGGAGTCCGGAAAGTTGAAAAAGTGTTCTAAATTTCATCAGCAGATTTCCCGGCCCCTCCAAAACCCTGTCCAGCTCATCATCATCAAACTCAAAGAGAGGAGATTTGTCCACGGCGAAACGATAGAAACAATCGGCGGGATAGGCACAAAGAGAAAGAAGATTCAGGTAAGAAAGCACATCCTGCCGCTTCAGAAAATTCCTGCTGGAATAATTCACCACGGGTATCCCCAGATTCTCCAATGCCCTCTGGTAAGAATCCATGGCGGTAGAACTTCGAAAAAGCAGGAGTATATCCTGGGGCTGCAGAGCTTTTTCTGCCATCAAACCATGAATCTCTCTGGCCATGATAGCAGACTCCCTTTCCCTTCTATCCCCAGCATTGAGCTTTCCTTCCCCTTCCCTTAGGGGATTCAGATGCCAGTGTTCCGCAAAGAAATCGTCCTCTGCTTTACGGGGAGAAGTTACCATAGGCCGGTAGCCCAAATCCGCCAGAATCGTGGAAAAGCTGTGGTTAATAAAATCCAATAAACCGCCGGAACTGCGGAAATTGGTCTGCAGCTCCAGAATCTCGCCCCCCTGCTCTGCCTTAATCCGTTCACCCGTTTCTTGATAGATCTGAATGTCCGCCCGGGCAAAACCGTAGATACTCTGCTTGGGATCCCCCACGAAAAAGAGCTTACCCGGACTATCCCCGGCAAGCAGAAAGGCAATCTCCGCCTGCATGGGGTCACTGTCCTGAAACTCATCGATGATCACCCCATCAAAGCGGGATTGAACCAGATGACTCAGAGCCGGTTTCTCTTCCAATCCCTTTTTTAGCAAATAGAGGCAGTCGAAGAAATCGATAAAACCATAGAGTTTCTTATACTCTTCCACGGTCTTTTCGAAATAGGGATAAATCTTCCGGGCCTGAATATAGTTCTCTGCCAGGTCAAGACAATCCAAAATAGATTTAGAATGGGAAAAGGCTTTGAAGTGCTCCTTTAGCTCAGCCAATTTCTCCTTATGATGGTAGTTCTTTTGAGCCGCTCTACCCACTTTCAGATAAATAGAATTATTCTTCACCCCTTCGATAAATTCCTCTGGATTGTTTTTTTGCAGAACCTCCAGCAGATATTCCTCCAGAAATACATAGAAACCATCCCCTTCACAGCCCTCTTTGATATCCTCATGGAGTTCCAGGGAGAGATGATAATATTCCTTCAATGCCTGCTCCAGGGCAGTAAGCAAATGGCTTCTTTGAGGGAAGGCTGAACTATCAAGGGAAACCGGAGAAAGGTCACGATTTTTGTAAAACTCCAGCAGAGTGGTTCTAAGTGTACCTTGAGTTTCTGAATCCCGGGTTTCCATAAAATCCTGAAAGGCCTTCTGTTCAGGATCGCTGATGTTCTGCTCTTCCGATAACTCCAGTTCCATCTGGTGAAAGCAGTGGTCCAGCATCAAGGCGGTGGTCTTCTCATCGGCCATCTGCAGATCAGGGTCCATGGGGAACTCCAAGGGATACTCCCGTAGCAAATCGTAGCAGAAACTGTGAACCGTGGAAATCTTGGCATTCTTCAAACCCTGAAGAGCCTCTTCCACCTTGGGTTCCCCCAGGTTCTGTTCCAGTACTTCACGGATGCGGTTAATCAGTTCGTTGGCCGCCTTGGTGGTATAGGTTATAACCACCAGCCGTTCCGGAGCCACCTCTCCCTTGGTCAGCAGATTCAGCACCCTGTCTTTAATGCTGCTGGTCTTCACCGCCCCGGCCCCGGCCC